>JBDTOW010000760.1:0-3158 GCA_039933075.1 Verrucomicrobiota bacterium
ATGGAAATGCGATGCGCATTTCCATCATCGGTCGCATTCCCCCATCACAATGTCGTAGGTCCCAAGAATGACCACTGTATCGCTCATCATATGGCCAGGCAGGAGGTAAGATAGAATGCTCAGATTGACAAAAGATGGAGCGCGGATTTTGAGACGGTGGGGGGTGCCTCCTCCTTTGCTGTGAATGTAAAAGCCGAGCTCGCCTTTGGGGTTTTCCGCACCGAAATAGATCTCCCCGGGCGGCGCGTTCACTCCTTGCGTGACCAGGATGAACTGGTGGATCAACTCTTCCATGCCCATCAGCACCCTGTGCTTCGGCGGCAGAACAGTCTTGCCGTCGGGCACGTTGATCGGTTCGCCGATTTTGTTGTCGGACCCGCCGGGCAATTTGTCGAAACACTGGCGAAGGAGGCGAACGCTCTGGCGCATTTCCTCCATGCGTACGAGGTAACGATCGTAGCAATCGCCGACCGAGCCCACTGGTACTTCGAACTGAAGCTGGTCGTAAACCAGGTAAGGATGCGCTTTGCGCAAATCGTAATCGACACCGCTGGCGCGGAGGTTTGGGCCGGTGAGACCGTAGTCAATCGCGATATCCTTCGGAATGACTCCGACGTTTCTCGTGCGGTCCACGAAGATGCGATTGCGCGTGAGCAACTGTTCGGACTCGTCGAAATTCTGCTCGACTTCATTCAGAAACTGGCGGCATTGGTCGACCCAGCCCGGCGGCAGATCGCGCGACAATCCGCCAATGCGTGTATAGGTTGTGGTAAATCGCGCGCCAGTCAGAGCTTCGATCAGGTTATAAATTTTTTCGCGCTCCGTAAACGTGTAGAGGAAAACGGTCATCGCGCCGATATCCAGCGCGAACGCCCCGAGTCCGAGCAGGTGCGATGAGACCCGGGCGAGTTCGCAACAGATGACCCGAATGTATTGGCAGCGGGGAGGTAGCTGCTTTTCGATGCCAAGCAGTTTTTCCACCGCGAGCGCGTAAGCGACATTGTTGGCGAGCGGAGCAAGATAATCCAGTCGATCCGTGTAGGGGATGAACTGCGTGTAGGTCATGTTCTCGGCGATCTTTTCATCGCCGCGATGGAGATATCCAATGTCTGGAACCGCCTTCGTGATGATCTCGCCATCGAGTTCGAGAACGATGCGGAGAACCCCGTGCGTGGAGGGATGCGACGGTCCCATGTTCAGGACCATTTTCTCCCCCTGAATGTCCTCCAATTCTTCCCCGGCCGGCGTCGGAGCAATGCTCGAAGCCGCCTCAGCCGTGCGTGCGACCGGTTCTGGAAACTGGATGTCGTGAACGGTGGGCATGGGTTGGATCACTTCTTCGGTTCGATCGGTCCCGGACCGTAAGCATGGCCGTGAGCGTCTTTAATGTCCTGTCGCCGCTCCAGTCGGGCGTTAAACTCGAGCGCGTCCGTCTCCGGTATTCGCACGCGGGGCTCGCGGGCGGTGGTGTCGGCGCCGCCCGCGATGGTCACAAACGGACCGCCTTCCAGCGGCGCCGCATTCGTGAACGCCACCTCAGGCACCTCGCTCGATTTGCCGGCCAGGGGGAAATCCTTGCGCAAGGGGAAATAGGGATAGCCGTCCCACATCAAGATCCGACGGAGATCCGGATGGCCGCGGAAACGAATTCCCATCATGTCGTAGATTTCCCGTTCGTGCCAATCGGCCGTTTTCCAAACCGATGTGACCGTCGGCAGTTCCGATTTCTCCTCACTCATGTCGGTCTTGAGACGGAGATGGCACCGATGGGTGTAACCGTATAGCTCGTAAACGATGGTAAAACGCGGGTCTTCGCCGTAATTGTCCACGCTGCTGATGTCCACGAGGTAGTCGAAGCCAAGGTCCCTTTTGGCGGTGGCGCAGACGTCAGAAATTTTCTCGGCGTTGAGCACCGTGAGCGTGACCTCGTCGCGAAATTCAACTGGAGCGGAAACCAATTCGCCGAAATGGGCGATGATCTTTGCGGTTAGGTCTTGGGCGGTCATCGGGCAGTCGCGGGTGTGGAGGCTGGAGAAGTTCTCCGAATCAAGCTGCTTTTTTCCGCCCGGACATCACGGTCAAGGTCGAAATCACTGGCTCCCTGGCCACCTTCTTTTGGAGTTTCAGCAGCGCATCCAACAACGCTTCCGGGCGCGGCGGGCAACCAGCCACGTAGACGTCTACGGGAACGATTTTGTCCACGCCCTGAAGCACGGCATAGCTGCGATACATGCCGCCGGTGGAAGCGCAGGCGCCCATGGCGATGACCCATTTCGGATCGGCCATTTGATCGTAGATCCGACGGACGGCGAGCGCCATCTTGTAAGTCACCGTGCCAGCCACGATCATGACGTCCGACTGGCGAGGGGAAAACCGCATGACTTCAGAACCGAAGCGAGCAATGTCAAACCGGCTGGCGCCAGCAGCCATCAATTCGATTGCGCAACAGGCCAGTCCCATGGGCATCGGCCAGAGGGAATTTTTGCGAAACCAGTTAAGGGTTGCATCGAGGCGGGTATGAACAACGTCACCTTCGATTTTTGAATTGTAGCCAAATTCGGTGGTCGTTTGCATAAGCAAAGCAGGCGCTGAGGACGCCCGTGAACGCAGGCTAATCAGCGATGAAAAGTGAGGCAAGTTGAATTTGTGATTTTTTTCACAAGCGTTCTCGGTGTTGCGTTGCAGCCAGTTGCTTTCTTCATCCACCCGAGTGTTGCCGCGCCGATGAATCACTGGTCAAAACCTATTGACGCCAATATGGGCGGTTTGTAGATTGCTAATTCTATTGGGATCCAAAGTAGCTCAATGGTAGAGCAATCGGCTGTTAACCGATCGGTTGTAGGTTCGAGTCCTACCTTTGGAGCCATTTTGCAAGCCGTTCAATTGCAACGGCGGGCTTCCAAGGTGGTGCCGAAAAAGCGCTGATATGCCAGAAGAAGTGCCAGAAGAAAGCTCGGTTTGTTCGAACTCGGCAGAACTCCGGCATTACTCGACACCAACGCGCCCGCAACACCCTAACGGTGTGATTCGATTCGTTTTCATAATGCGTAGTTATGAAACAACGATTCTACCTCTACCGGCGCGGCGACACGTTTTATTTGCAGGATTCCCGGACGGGCAAGCAACAATCGCTCGAAACCAAAGAAAGGCAGACAGCT
>JBDTOW010000761.1:0-3158 GCA_039933075.1 Verrucomicrobiota bacterium
GGCAAGAAGGCCAACTCCGATAACAGACTTGGGATCGCCTTTGGTGCTGTTGAGTCCTCGACCGGGATAAAGAACCGTGTCAGCACCCCAGGGAATGAAGACGAATCTGTCAGTCGCCATTTCGTGATAAAGATAGAAGTTGTTTGCATTCCCGGCATAGCCATCACCAAAATTGATCAGGCTTTCAACCGCCCAGAAGAGAAAGAATTCTTCGGTATTAAAGTAGCGATCGAGGACGGGCATCAACGACTCCCTGGTGCTTTCGATGGCCCGGGTCGCCGCTTCGAGGTCAGCGCGGTGATTGGTGTTTTTGTTATTCTTGATCTCGAAATTTTGGAACCAGCCCGGACGGAAATCGCTCCGGCCACCCTCGTAAAGATTTCCGTTCGCCGAATTGAAATACCGCTTCAGGAACGGTTCCTTGATCGCTTCGACGTGGGTGTAAATTCCGAGTGATTTGCCGTTCACTGTCACGGAGGCAAAGTTGCAGCGGGGCGATGGAATCCCCGCCCGGCGAAACACCTCATAAGCGAGCGCCTGGCGCACCAGTGCCGGATCCTGGTTGTTATTGTTGAGCGTAAGTTCAGGATCATCGCTGTTGCTCCCCCTGCCGGGAGGTTGCTTGAAGCGAATCTTGAGCCCGGGGCGCTTGGTATCGTTCGAGCCGATGTAACCCTTCTTTCGGACATCGGCCTTGCGAAAGCTTCCTCCGTTCAAGGCGACTTCAGCGGGGAACCACGAGTATGCGTTGGTGGCCGTTGTGATACCTTCCTCGGGGAAGAATTCGCTCTCGCGATGCTGGTAGCGCAAAAGCTTCCAATCCGCTGGCGCCATCTTGATCTCGATACTGAGGACCTTGTTGGTATCAAAGAGGTCGTTTGCGGCCTTGACGTCTTGTGTGGCAAAAATCCGGAACACGAGAAACCAGCTCGCCAGACCAAGAATTGAAATCAACCGCCCGTCACCAACACGGGTGATGGTCTTGTTCCGTACAACGAAGCGTTGCTCCGGCTTCTCCGTTCTCGTCACGTAGGCTCCGGGCTGCAAACTTGTAGGAAGTAGATTTTTCACGGTGAGGGAAACGCTAAACCTGCAGGACCTTGTGGCACAAGAAAGAAGCGCTGTTGAACTGGTTCAATCGCCGCTCAACCGGATGCGCTCGCACCTCTTCGCCTTGTGTTTTCACGGCCGGTCTTGATTCGTGAATCATTTTGGCGCATGAATAAGTTGGCCAACCTTGATCCGTTTATGGTCTGCTCGGGTTGGCCCTTGAAATGAATGACAATTCCACGAATACCTCCAGTACGAAGCTGATCCTGCCACGGTCATTGGCCGGCACATCGCTAAAACATTTCCGGCTGGAGGGTCTGCTCGGCGAAGGAGGCATGGGGCTGGTCTATCGCGCTCACGACAGCAGGCTTCACCGCGCGGTTGCCGTCAAGCTGCTTTCCTCAGAGCTGATCTCCGATGCGGACAGAAAGCAACGTTTTCTCCAGGAAGCGCGCGCGGCCGCCCGCATCAGCCATCCGGCTGTAGCCCAGATTTACGACGCGGACGAGCAGGACGGCGTGACTTTCATCGTCATGGAATTGGTGGAAGGCAAAACCGTCCGCGAATTGATTCGAAGCAAAGAGCTGGATCTGCTCGGCGCGATTGACATCGGCCTTCAGGTCGCTGAGGGGCTGGCCAAGGCCCATGAATTGGGCATCGTCCACCGCGATGTCAAACCGGCCAACGTCATGCGGACGAAGGACGGGCACGTAAAGATCCTTGATTTTGGCCTGGCCAAATTGCTCGACGATCGAGTTGGAGCGCGCCCGTCCGGGGACAAAGACTCGGATTCGTCGCAGGTTTCAAAGACCCAATCCGGCATGCTGATGGGGACTCCAGCCTACATGAGTCCAGAGCAGGCTAGAGCTGTTCCGGTTGACTTTCGGGCAGACATCTTTTCCGTGGGGGCGTTGCTGTTTGAAATGGCTACGGGGCAGTCACCGTTCCAGCGAGACAACTTCATGGACACGCTGCATGCCGTGGCATTTGATGTGACGCCATCCATGAATGGCGCGGGCGTTCATGTTCCGCCTGAGGTTGAACGGATCGTGAGCCGATGTCTGCAAAAACGACCGGAGGACCGCTACCCCAGCGCACGAATGCTGGCAGACGAATTGCGGCGTGTGAGGCGTGACACCGAGACTGGTCTGGCGCAGAAAACGTCCTGGCGGCAACGCATTATCGAGGTATGGGAACAAATGCGCCAGCAACCGCCCTCAAGGTCTGCATGGTTTGCCGCCGGGGCGATCGGGCTGGGATTGGCCTTGTACTTCTCAGTATCGAAAATCGGTTTGGGGGGCATGGTGTTCCTGGGGTTCGGCGGCCTGTTTTTCTACCGACACATTCGCGATCGTCCCCACCGAATCCAGGAACAGTTCGTCCGGCGTATTTCAAAAATTCCCGAAGTGCGCTTGATTGCGATTCAGGATCATCAACTCACGGTGGTCGTGGACCACCCGGTGGCGCAGCTTTACGGCCGGATCAACGGCCATCTAAGGTCTTGCAACCGAAAACTCTATTTTGGCGAGCCGATGACGGTGTCGGTTCTCCACGAACTTGGCCCTGGGCAAATTCTCAAGATATTGAGAAGTCCGGGCGTGCAGTACGTCCGTGAAGATGTCGTGCAGGCGATCTGAAATGTGTGATCAGATGCGGGTCGGTTGGTTTGCGCTCATCGATAGCGTCGGTCGAACGATGTGGAAGATCGATGCGCGAGACAAAATGGATAAACCCCTTTCACCTCCATTACCACTCTTTGCTCCACAACAACGAATGAACCATGCCTATCCGGTCGCTTGCCAAATCTGGGAGCGCCGAGCATCGCTCGGCTCCGACGAAGCCCATTTTCAATGGCCGAGCAATGCTCGGCGTTCCGCTAAGATCGACTTTGTCAATAAACCGGATAGGCATGGAATGAACTTCTACACCCCAAAACTACTTAAGATCTGCATCGGAGTGATGATGGTGGTGCATGTTGCTGCCTGGAGCGGAAAACTTAAAACTCTTGAGCGGCAGCAAGGTCATTTCTGGCGATCCCTCGCGAAGACTATAGAAGTGGTCCATCACAGCTTCTTTGAACACCTGGGTCTTGCCTGTAACTGGCCAGA
>JBDTOW010000762.1:0-3151 GCA_039933075.1 Verrucomicrobiota bacterium
GGTCCCCGGCAGTTCGTCCGTCACTGGCTTCAAGCGATACGTCAACACATTGTGATTGGCCTGCACGTCGGGGTTCGTCTTGAGGTCGATGTAGTGATGCGGGGTTTTGGTGCGATCGGTGGAGGCATTCAGTAACTTGACCGCCGACACCGTCTGTCGGGGATCTTGCGGCCCATCCATGTAGAGATTGAGTGAAGAAAAATCAGGCCTGCTCAAGCCCTGAGCAAACGTATCAAGGATGGTAACCGTCACCACCGGGCTTTCTCCCGGGACAAAGAAGTTACCATTTGCCGGTGCGGAAACTCGCAGAAGGACATTCCAACCCTTCAGATCTATTACGGCGCCACTGGATTCACTGACGACCCGATAAAAACCGATGTCATCGAGGCCATTCGGGAATTGGCCCATAAAGACACCTGGCTGAAGTTCGGTCACGAACGCGTCGGGCATATCTAACCAGGGCGCGGAAGCGTCGAGGCTCTTTCTCGTTTGAATCAGAAACGGGCCGGCCGACCCATGGAAAATAATCTGCGTGTACCCCGCCAGAGGTCTCGCGATAGTCGCGATATCCGGTATTTTTTCGGCGGCTGGAACGGATTGTTCCAGCAAAATGAATATCGGGACAATTGCCAACCCGAAGAAAACAGTTCGCATTATTTCCATGGTTACTTTCATCTCAGAATCGTACCTTCGTCCCTGCAAAATGGTTCAGCGTGCAGAATGAACCCTGAACTGAATTGATGAGAAAAACTATCCGTACAGATACGTGATGAGTGAGAAAAATTCCCTGAATCTGGCCGGAATCAAAGAATTGTCTGTCTAATGCGAAACAAACTCCTATACGTTCACAACGTGCGGTATTTTTTGATTGCTAGAGCCGTCGAAGAGTCCATGTGACCGCAACCATCAATTTCAGAATCAGCAATGCGGTTTGCGTTGCGCTGAAATATGGACGCCGCTTTTGATTCCATTGAAGCAGTTCCGATGGCTGATCTAATCGTCTCGTAACATCGAATTCTTTTTATGAAAACATTATTGCTTATCAGTGGCCTGGTGTTTGCGGTCGCAAATTCATCTCTCAGCGCCGACGTGAAAGAGAACTGGGAAAAACACTGTCAAAAGTGCCATGGGCCGGATGGCAAGGGCCAGACCAAGATGGGGCGCCAAAGCGGAGCCAAAGACTACACGGATCCCAAAGTCCAGGCCGAATTGACCGACGAAAAGGCTGTCAAAATCATCAAGGAAGGAATCGTCGAGAAAGGCAAAAAAAAGATGGATCCCTACGCCGACAAACTAAACGATGAGGAGACCAAGGCGCTAATCGCCTACATTCGGGCCTTCAAGAAGTAGTGAATTCGAAACCTTGGCGGGATGATTCAGTGACCGTTATGCGGTTCCCTGACTTATGAGCATCGACCCGCAGAGTCCGCCGGAACGCGCACACCCCCTGAGGAACTGGATAAGCTTGAGCGGCGCGGTGATAGCGCTGGGCAGCTTTTTTGCGTTCCTGTTGTTGTTCGCCATCGATCTTTTCGCGCGCCACGGCAATCCTTACATGGGGATCCTTGCGTATGTGGTCGCTCCAGGGTTTCTCTTCCTCGGTCTCTTCCTGATGGGCGTGGGCTTCTGGATCCAACGCCGCCATCAAAGCAAAGCCAGACCGAATGCACCATCTCACGGGTTAACGATTGACCTCTCTCGCCCAGGCGATCGCAAGGGACTGGTGGGGTTCGTAATCGGGAGCGTGCTCTTTCTGTTATGTACCGCGCTGGGGAGCTACCACACCTATCATTACACCGAATCAGTTCAGTTCTGCGGCCAGGCTTGTCATACGCCGATGAAACCGGAGTTCATTGCCCACCAAAATTCGCCGCATGCCCGCGTTGCCTGCGCAGAATGTCACGTCGGGCCAGGCGCGTCGGGTTTTTTGAAAGCCAAAATGAATGGCGTGCATCAGCTCTACTGTACTCTGACCGGGGACTACCAGCGACCCATCAAAACCCCCGTAAAAAACATGCCGCTTACCGAGAGCACGTGTGAGCAATGCCACTGGCCCAGGAAATTTGTCGGAAATCTTGATCGCACTTACGCGCATTTTCTAGCGGATGAAACCAATACGCCCTTCACCGTGCGCTTGCTTTTGAAAGTGGGTGGAGGAGATCCGGGGCACGGGCCAACCGGTGGGATTCATTGGCACATGAACTTATCGAACAAGGTCGAATATGCCGCCGCCGACGAACGGCGCCAGATTATCCCCTGGGTGCGCGTCACCAACCCGCAGGGAGTCGCGACCGAGTATCGTGACTCGAGATTTACGAATGAAATCTCCGGGCTTCCCGTCCGCACGATGGACTGCATGGATTGCCACAATCGGCCCGCCCACCAGTTCCGTGCGCCCAACGACGCGGTCGATTTGTCCATGTCCGCCGGCAGAATTGATGCCGGGTTGCCGTGGATTAAATCCAACATCGTCGCCGTTCTCATCCAGGCGTACCAAACGGAAGCCGAGGCAACCGGAAAAATCTCCGATGCTTTGCGTTCCAAGCATCCGAACTATCCCAAGCTCGATTCCCTGGTCGCTGAGGTGCAACAAATTTATCGGAACAATTTTTTCCCGGAGATGAAGGCCGATTGGCGGGCCTATCCTAACAACCTCAATCATAAAGACTGGGCCGGCTGCTTCCGTTGTCACGACGGTTCGCACAAATCCGCTGACGGCAAGCTGTCAATCAAAGCGAGTGATTGCAACACTTGCCACATCATCCTGGCGCAAGGGAGTGGAGCGCAGCTCGATCAGTTCAACCCGAAAGGTCATAGCTTCTTCCACATCGACGCCGTGAACGAAGACTTTTCCTGCGCGGAGTGTCACACCGGCGCCTTCCCGAAGTAGCGTGCGGCGAATCTCCTTTGGCGACTTCGGTCGCGAGCCATTTCGCATTTTCTTCCCGGCTGGCGTGTTCGCGGGCATTGTCGGCGTGTCTCTATGGCCGCTCTACTTCACGGGTGTGCTCGAATTCTATCCCGGTCTCGGACACGCTCGCATCATGGCTTACGGTTTCTTTGCCGGCTTCATCTTTGGCTTTCTTGGAACGGCGATGCCGCGAATGCTTTCCGCAAAACCTTTGCGCGTCATCGAAGTCATCCCTCTGGC
>JBDTOW010000763.1:0-3147 GCA_039933075.1 Verrucomicrobiota bacterium
GGGATAATGTTTCATCCGATGCGCCATCCCCACCTTCTCGAGCGCCGCTTCCACCCGCTGCTTGCGCTCGACCGCGCTCATCCCCCGGTACGTTAGCGGCAACTCCACGTTCTCGAACACCGTCAGATCGCCGATCAGATTGAAACTTTGAAAGATGAACCCCACCTCGCGATTGCGGATGCGCGCCCGCTCTCCCGGTCCGATATTGGCCACCGCCTGGCCATTGAGCCAGTAACTGCCTTCGCTGGGCGAATCCAACAGGCCCAGGATCGAGAGCAGCGTCGACTTGCCGCAGCCCGATGGCCCGCCGATGGATACGTATTCACCGTTCTTGATCTCCAGATGAATACCCGATAAGGCGTGCGTCTCCACTTCGTCGGTGAAGAAGACCTTCGTGATGCCCTCGAGATGGATTAGTGCGCTCATTTTAGATTTTGAATTTTGGATCTCTGATTAAGTATTTTTTGACCGCGAAGGGTTCTAATGGACCCCCAATCTCAATTCAGCCGGACGCGATCGTGCGCGTCCCACTGAGACATATCCGATAGAATCACCTGATCACCGACTTGCAGGCCGTCCACCACCTCAATCGTGCTCACCGAAGTGCGCCCAAGCTTGACCGGCACCCGGATCGCGCCCTTACCGCCGTCGACGACTTTGAATATGCCCACCGTGCTGTCCGCCTGCCCCTGAATTGGGCGCTCAACGTACAGAACATCTTCGAGCCGTTCCAGCTCGATGGTGCCATCGACGCTCAGGTCCGGCACGGCGCCCTTGGGAAGGGGACCATCCAAGGCCACGTCCACGGTTCGGGTTCCGTTCTGCGCCGAGGGATCGATGCGGATGATGTGGCCCGGAATGATGCCGTTGCGGGTGTCGATAAAAGCACGCTGGTCGAACGCGATGTCCTTGGCCTGAGTTTCCGCGATTTTGATTTCTGCCTTTAGTTTCGCCGGGTTGGCAACTCGCGCGAGGTTAACGCCGGCGGCGACTTGCTGGCCAATTTGCAGCGGAGCGGTATCTCCCAGTTTCTGCAAAACGCCCTCGATGCCGGAGCGGACTTTCAATGCCTCGACCTGCTGGCGTTTCAGTTCGTATAAGGCGCGCATCTGCTCAAGCTTTGCGTCCTGAGCGGCGAGTTGCGCATTGGCCGACTCCGGATTCATCCGCAAACGTTCCTGTTCGATCTCGTTGAGCTTGCCCAGTTCCTCGGCCCGGGCCAGCGATTGTTTCAATATCAGACCAGGCACAAGACCGCTCTTGGACAGTTCTTCGTTTACCTCGGCGTCGAGTTTGGCATTGTTAAGATTCGCCTGTGCCGTGGCCGCGATGGCCTGCTGGGTGAGCCGTTGACTCGCCACCTGAACGCGAAGGTTGGCCAGTTCGGCTTCCGCAGCTTTTACTTGATACTTGGCGTCGAACGCAGCTTGCTCCAGGACCGGATCGCTCAGCTCGACCAGAATCGTGTCAGCCTTCACCGCGCTCCCCACCAGCACCAAAATATTTTCGACGCGGCCTTGATTCGCCGCTGGGATCCACCGGATCTCCTGCGGCACGAGCGCGCCGTTGCCGCGAACCTGACGCAACATCTGGCCCCGTTTCACCGTGCCTTTATAGGGGTTGTCCACCACCGGCACAGCCGGCTTGAGCTGCGAGAGGCCAATCGTGATGAGCGCAAGAACACAAAGGCTCGCAATCGAATAGAGGATCTGCTTGCGTCGGCGCTTTCGGGCCTGGTCAGGTCGGGCGATATCCACAGGCCTGCTTAAACGCAAGCGCTGTGCCAGTCGGAGAAATTAAATGCAGGATGCTGACGTTCGGTCGAGCGAGCGGTCCGCGAGGAATTTTTTAATGAAAGAGCCAGAATTCAGTTATGCACGAAGCGAAAACCTCTGACATCAGTTTCGCAGCCACCGTGGTGAACTCGAATGCTGTTCGCGCGTGGGATTCGCCCGTCCCGGAAGTGGGACGGGCCGACTCCAACCATAATTGACTGGAATTGGCAGAACCGCACGTCCAGGCCCGATCGAAAAATGAAAGCTGGGTCGAGCCGCAGAAGTTGAAAGATCCGGGAGACGGTTACGGGGACGGGATCCCCGGCGCTCCGCCGGGGAGAGAAGGGAGGCCCGGCGTCGGCGGCAACGCCATGCCTTGCTGTGCGGCCTTCATTCGCTGAGCTTCCATCAGAATGACCTGTTCCTCTGCGCTGAGATTGCTGGTTTGCAGCGGAGGTGCAGTTCGGACCTGACGTGTTGGAATTTGCCTCAAGCCGGATCGGGACGTGTCAACAGGATTCGCGGCAGCCTGGGCAGCGAGATTTGCGGTACTCGAAGCGGGCTGGAAGTAGGGGGATGATGGATTGGCAGCCGGGTGATTTTTTCCGACGATTACAGGACCGCTGTACGGCTGGTTTGGGTTGCCTGGCATGCCGGGACGGGTGACACCGGCTGCACCATGCACCGAGTTGGGCTGTGCTGGAGCGGCTGCCGGGGTTTTCGTCGGGGACATGCCGTTCTTTTCGTAGCTTAGTTCCAAGTCAGCCCCGCCTCTCCGAATCTTTGCCTTGCCGTTGAGTTCATCGATTTCCAGGACCTCGATCCCGTCCTGACTCACTCTCTCCTCCATCTCGTAGTAGATCAGGCGGCCAGGTTCTTTAGGATTCATGCCGACCAAGAAGACTCTTTTGATATTTCCGATCCTGGTAAAGCCTGAGAGCTTGAGATCGGCCACTGGCGCTTCAGGGACCTTTGGTGCTGGCGGTTCCTGGTAAGGTTTCAGATCAAACGCGTTTCGCTCGGCGATCACGCGATATGGGTTCTCCGGGGTGTCGCCCGATACGACCGCTGACGTTCCTGTGAGCGCCAAGCCGCTTAGCGCTAAAATCAACGTTTTGGCAATTCGGTCCATGTTAGGAAAATACCCGATGTTGGGATTAAACACCAATGCTAAAACAAAGTTGCAACGGCGGGCCCTGCCCAAGGCAACGAGAGCAATGATCCGTGTGCCGCCGATCGACGATGCATGGTCGGCAGTTAAGTCTAGCTTGGCTAAGCAAGGGCGTTACTCCACCGGGCAAGCTCCTCCTCGAACGGCGCGCACGGAATGACGGTACGTGTTTAGCGCACAGCGCGGCCTCGTAGCGCAGAT
>JBDTOW010000764.1:0-3133 GCA_039933075.1 Verrucomicrobiota bacterium
TGTTGTGCGAGTTGATCGCCTCCAACCATTCCTGACCCGGGATGGTTACCTTGCCCGCATAGGGACGCGCCCGCCCGATGTTGGTCAAATCCAACTTCGCCAAGGTGTACAATTGCGCCAATTGCCGCCACTGCCGCAGGCGGGCCTGGGTAATCTCCCAGTCGTAGTAGAAGAGGTTGGTCGGGCCAACAACTTGTTCGATCAACTCGGGTGGCGGCGGAATCGCCACGGGCAGTTCGGGAAACATGCCGGCCATGACATATTCGCCGGCCGTTTCGTGAACCGGGCGCAGGAACGGGATAACGATCGGCAGCCCGCGCCAGAGCAATTCCGCGCGATTGGTCGCGTAGAAAACCTGCCAGATGCTGCGGCTCAAGAGATTGGTGTCGACGACTAACGGCAGGTGGGTCGCCACGCTCGCGATCAGGTTTGTCGCATTGGTTGTCGGCATCAGAATAAACGTCTGGAACGGGATCTGGCTTTGCGCCCAGATGAAAAGCTGATCGGGGAGCGATTTGATCTCCAGCTTTTTTGCGACCTCCAGTTGACTCAGCCACGAAGAAATTCCGCGCGCCGCGGTGAAACTGATCATCGGGTCGCGAATGATGTTCGTGGGAATCTGCCACGGTGCAAGATTCAAACGAAGCTCCTCCGGGTAAACCAAGCTCAGCTTGGTCCGTAGGTCGGCTTTGGAATACAAATCGAGGTGGGCTTGTGGCCACAGCCCGGGCGGGCCTTTGGGCCAGGCAGGCAGGGCCAGCGCCTCCGCGAGCCAGCCAAGATTGACGTCAGCCGAAAGCCACGAATTGTCATTGAGCGCGACCGGACGGCCGTCGGTTTTGATTCGCTCCAGCATGCTTTGCAGCGCCGGCAGGCCCTCCTGGCCCACGCCCAGCGCCAACCACCCACCAGTCCATACGAGTCGAAACAAGTTCGCATCACGCGTTCGGACTCTCCAGCCGGAGGAACCGGTTTCTTCGATCTTGGCGGGCGCGCCAACCTGCCACGCCACCATCAACTGCCAAAGATTGGTCTGCCACAACTTGGCCCGCTCTTCGTCGAGGCGAATCGCCAGCGCCCATTCCGGAGTTTGTTTGGTCAGTCCTTGCAAAACCGACGCCGACTCAGCTT
The DNA here is from genome assembly GCA_039933075.1 of Verrucomicrobiota bacterium. GTDB lineage: Bacteria > Verrucomicrobiota > Verrucomicrobiia > Limisphaerales > JACPZS01 > JBDTOW01. Next base: position 1,132 of record JBDTOW010000764.1, read on the forward strand.
CCAGCAAATCATCCAACAATGGCCGCAACAGCGGCGCGCGATCCGCGTCCGGCGGATTAATCCATTGCTTCAATAATTCCTGGGGTGCGTTAGCCAGCTTTTGGAGTGTCCGTTCGCGCAGTGCTTTCGTCTCGGGCAGCTCCCAGACATCCTTGAGCTTTGCGGAATTTGTGTTGGCCGCCAACAGTTTCGTGCCGGCAAAATGATAGCTAAAATAAATTTCCGGCTTTTTCTCCGCCTTTTTCTCCGGCTCTTTGGGCGACGGGGCTTCCGCCGTTTTTTTGCCGCAACCCGAGCCCAGGCCCAGACAGGTCAAGATCACCGTTACATATAATTGTCTCATAAAAGCGCCCACTGATTGCCAGAGAAGCGAGCTTTTAGCAAATCGAATCCGTTGCCTGGACGTGATTGAATCTCGTACACTCGCCCCACTGCTGTTGAATCAAGGGCGGGCCGCGTTTTCCATCCCCGAAGGGGAGGAAGGTGAATAGCCGTGGGTGGGTATCCTGGTGGGTATCCCACGGAATAAGGCGCGGCTCATGGAAAACCTCGACCCGATTTTGGGGCGCGGATACGGACCATGGAGCGTCTGCGGGTTGAAGCGCGGATGCCCACATTCGCGTTCCGGCCCATCTGTTTTGAATCGGACTCTGCCTGGGCGCTCACGTTGACACTGCCACTCTCGACTGTTAGCTTGTCCGCTCTTTAGCGGGCTGTTAAGACGCTCACATGGATTACAAAGACACTCTCAATCTGCCGAAAACCGACTTTCCCATGAAAGCGGATCTTATCGCTCGCGAACCGGAGCGGCTGGCTCGCTGGCAAAAGATGAATCTGTACCAACGAATCCAGGAACAGCGGGCCGGCGCCGAGAAATTTGTGCTGCATGATGGCCCGCCGTTTGCCAATGGCGATATTCACATCGGCAACGCACTCGACAAGATTCTCAAGGACATCATCGTCAAGTATCAAACATTGCGCGGCAAGAGCGCGCCCTACATTCCTGGCTGGGACTGCCACGGATTGCCGATCGAATTTAAGGTCACGCAGGAAATGCGCAAAGCGGGCGACACCAATTTCGACCCCACGACAATTCGCCGGGCATGTGAAGCCTATGCCCACAGATACATCGATCTGCAGCGAATGCAATTCAAACGGCTCGGCGTTTTGGGCGACTGGGATAATCCTTACTTGACCCTCGACAAAAAATACGAAGCCGATGAACTGCGCCTGTTCGCGGACATCGTGGAGCAGGGTTTTGTTTATCGTGGCAAGAAACCGATCTATTGGAGCATTCCGTGCCGTACCGCTCTGGCCGAAGCGGAAGTTGAATACAAAGACCATGTCAGCCAGAGTGTCTACGTGAAGTTCCCGGTCATCGGCCGCTCGAACACGTTCATCGTGATTTGGACCACCACGCCGTGGACTTTGCCGGCGAACCTGGCGGTCGCCTACAACTCCACATTCAGCTATTCCGAGATCCGGATGGGAGACGAGTTTTACCTCGTTTCCACGATGTTGCTGGGCGCGGTGGCCGAGAAGTGCGGCTGGAACGGTTACGAGATCGTCCGGACGCTCACGGGCGATCAACTCAGCCAGATCGAGTACCAACATCCGTTCTGCGCCCGCTCGGGAAAACTTTTTGCCGGCGATGCGTTCGTGGAGAACACGACCGGCACCGGCTTCGTGCATGTCGCGCCCGGCCACGGTCTCGAAGACTATAACCTGGGTCTTCAGCACAGTCTGCCGATCTATTCGCCGGTGGACGACGACGGCTGTTTTACCTACACAAGCGATCTTCCTGTCGAGCAGCAAATGCCCGCCGAAATGGTCGGAAAACCGATCCTGGAAAAGCACGGGAAGAGCGAAGCGAACATCGCGGTGCTGCACGAATTGCGGGTCCGCAACGCCCTGGTGCACCAGGAGAATTACCATCACAGCTACCCTCATTGCTGGCGCAGCAAAACACCGGTGATCTTCCGCGCGATGGATCAGTGGTTCA
>JBDTOW010000765.1:0-3133 GCA_039933075.1 Verrucomicrobiota bacterium
GCCTGGAGAACAGCGTCGTCAAGGGTGTCGTTTCCGCCAAACGCGACTTCGACGGTTTCGAAATGATCCAACTGGCCATCCCGATCGAACCGGGCAACAGCGGCGGGCCGTTGCTCGACATGCAAGGACGCGTGCACGGTCTGTTGACGATGAAATCAATGATGAGCGCCAATCTCGGCTTTGCCATGCCGATCAACCTGTTGAAGCCGCTCCTGGAAAAACCAAACCCGGTCCCCATGAATCGCTGGTTGACGATCGGCGCGCTCAACCCGAAAGAATGGACGCCGTTGATGGGGGCGCGCTGGAGTCAAAAGGTCGGGCGCGTCCATGTGGAAGGTCTCGGCAAAGGATTTGGCGGCCGCTCGCTTTGCCTTGCGCAAAAGGAAGTCGACGCCCGCCCCTATGAAATCGCCGTCAGCGTCCGGCTCGAGGATGAATCGGGTGCGGCGGGATTGATTTTTGCCTCGGACGGCGATCAAAAACATTACGGCTTTTATCCCACCGGCGGCCAGTTGCGGCTGACCCGTTTCGATGGCCCGGATGTGTATTCGTGGGCAATCCTGCAAACCGTGCCAAGTGCTCAATACCGGCCCGGCGATTGGAATTATCTGAAAGTCAGCGTCGACAAGGAAAAGATTCGCTGCTATTTGAACAACGAGCTTGTTATCGAATCCTCCGATGACAAACTTGCCGGCGGCAAGGTTGGTCTCGCTAAATTCCGCGACACCAAGGCCGATTTCAAAAACTTTCAAGTCGGTGCCAATCTTGTTTCACCAAACGCTCCGATCTCCGCGGAATTGGTGACGAGTATCACGAAGGCAATCCAAAATCTCTCCGACAAATCCGACCTCCAGATTCTCGACGTGCTCAAATCAAATGCCGAGGCCAGCCGTGGGATATTGAGCGAGCGCGCGATAGGACTTGAGCGCGAAGCGGCGCAGCTTCGCAAGCTGGCCGTCGCGGTCCATCGACAATCCGTGCAGCAAGAACTGGTCAAGACTTTTGAAATGCCGGAAGAACAGATCGACCTCTTTCGCGCGGCGTTGTTATTGGCCAAACTCGATAATCCGGACCTGGAAATCGAGGCCTATCAAAGCCAACTGGAAAGCATGGCCCACGAACTCAGCGCCAAGCTGCCGGAGAACGCCGACAACTCGATCCGGCTCGACGCCCTTACGAAATATCTGTTTGCCGAAAACGGATTTCACGGCAGCCGGAGCGATTACTACAACCGCGCCAACAGTTACATGAACCAGGTCCTCGATGACCGCGAGGGATTGCCCATCACGCTCTCCGTGCTTTTCATCGAGTTGGCAAAACGAATCGGCCTGGAGAACGTATTCGGCGTGGCGCTGCCAGGCCACTTCATTGCCAAGTGCGCTTCCGAAGCACGAGAGGATCAACTCATCGATGTCTTCGATGGTGGCTCACGGCTCACGCGCGCACAGGCAAACGATATCGTCATGGCCTATACCGGCGCGCGCCTGCGCGAGGACCAGCTCAAGGCCGCCACCAAACGCGAGATAATCGTTCGCATGTTGCGCAATCTGCTCGCCGTCGCGCAGGACACCGAGTCCGCCGCAAACGTGCTCCGTTATCAGGATTTGATCGTGGCGCTCTCGCCCGATTCCCCAGCCGATCGTTTGGACCGCGCCCGGCTCCGGCTCCAAAGCGGCGATTCAATCGGCGCCAAACAGGATTTCAAATGGCTGCTCGACAACGAACCGCCTGGCATCGATTTGGAACGCATCACGGAAATCTATCGAGCGTTGTAGGCGTGCCGGTCTTCCACACCGCCCTTGACATTTCTTGCGGCTTCCAAACACTCGTCGGCCTATGTCACCGATACCGACAGAATTTCCCGGAGTGACGGCGGTTACCAAGGCGAACGTTTACTTCGCCGGCAAGGTTGTCAGTCACAGCATTCTTTTTTCGGACGGGAGCAAGAAAACTCTGGGCTTGATTTATCCCGGCAAATTTCATTTCGGCACCGAGAAAGCGGAGTGGATGGAGATTATCGCGGGCCAGTGCGCCGTGAAGCTCGACGGCCAACCCGCCATGAAGAGTTACCTCACCGGCGAGTCGTTCGAGGTGCCCGCGAAATCCGGCTTCGACATCGAGGTCGAATCGGGCATCTGCGAATACATCTGCTCGTTCCTTGGCTGATCATATCCTGATCTTTCTTGGCCATTGCTGGTTTGCTTCCCAATAGGTCCGCTTCAGTTTGATCTCCGGATCGTCAGCGGCAGGTTGGACCCGCCCTTCCCCATCGACGGCGCGCGAGACGACGGTGTGATCGCCGGACGCGGGATTTCTCCAATCGTAGTTCCAGAAGGTCCAGGAATATTTCGAGCGGTTCTTCTCGTCGAGGTGGACGCCGAGCCAGTCGCCATTATCAATTTTTAACTCGATCCTTCGAAGCGGCGTGCCATCTGTCCAGGCTGCGCCGCTCAAGCGTAAAATGCCATCTTTGAGCCGCACGGCTCGAGCTATGATCGATTTCACGTCCATCGGCCCGACACTGGTTTCGCGCCAAATGCTGCGACCGTTCTTCTCCTCTCCGCGGATGGTCACGTACTCGCGCGCCATGTATTTGCTCATGTAACGGCGGTCGAGCACTTCGATCCGCGTCAACCACTTGACCCAGGCGATGCCAAACCAGCCGGGCACGATTAATCGCAGCGGCGCCCCGTGTCCCTGGTCCAGCGGTTCGCCGTTCATTTCGTAAGCGAGAATAATGTCGTCGCGCAGAGCGTCCGTCCGCGACAGGCTACGGGCGAAGTTTTGCAAATAATCCTTGTCGCGAATTTTTTCGACCTTCTCATCGGCGCCGAAGAAAACGATCTCAATGGCGCGGTCAAGCAAGCCGCACTCCTTCAACAACGGCGCGAGTGGTGTGCCGGTCCACTTCACATTGCCGATGGCGCCCATGAAGCCGAGGCTGGAACTGTTGCCCGAACATTCCAGGGTGGCGGTGACGCTCTTTCGTTTGCGTCCTTTAAGTTCGGCGAGCGAAAGGGTCATCGGTCGTCTGATCAATCCGGATATTTCCAACTGACCCTTGTTCACATCCACGGCCGGCGTGTTGTAATGGCTGACGGAAAAAACCTGATCGTTGGGCGTAATCCAACTG
>JBDTOW010000766.1:0-3132 GCA_039933075.1 Verrucomicrobiota bacterium
TGCGAAGCGACAATCGTCTCCTTTGTGAAATGTTCAAGTTTACGGCGTCCGTTTTAGTTTTTCCACGAACGATTCGGGATAGATCAGATAAGCCGTGTTGTGGGAAGCTGCCCATGCGGGAATCAGGTTCGCGCGCGGAAATACCTTCCGGACGCTTTGTCCCTCGTCGAGCCGCGCCCACGGATCATTGACCACCAGGTCTCCGTCCTTCGTAAAACCGACACAGACGATAATGTGGCCGCTACTTCGGGGCTCGGTTTTGCCCTTTAGAAGATCGTACGAGACGGAAATAACGACCGGCACGTCGGACAATATCCACTCCTCAAGGTCGGAAATGTCATTCAGTTGAGCGACATATCCGCGCAAGCCGCGAAATTTACCGGCGTACGCCGTGTTGAAAGGCCAGTTACCTGTGCCTGGCCAGTTCTTGTCATACACGCCCTTCGCCACGTCGGGAACCGGAATGTTCAGCTCAGGCCGATTCAAAACGTTCGCCCAGTGGGCCAGCACCATCGAAGTTGAAGTAGGGCTGCACCAGCCTTGTCGCTCACCAAACGGCACCTGCGAACGTTCGGGCACGTCGATCACCTTGCCCCAGGCGGCACGGATTGGTTCTCGGGGCGGGGCCGTAGCTTTGCTGTCCAGAAAAGAAAGACCCAGGAACCTCAGCCCCGGTTGAGATACCTCCTTGAGCCCCGCCAATGTGATCCGAACCTGCGCCCGCCGAGCGGGCCGATTCAAAACAAGGGTGTCTGTTTTTACTTCCCCGTCGTCGTCGCGCTGGCCAGTAACGCTCTCGCGCGGACTCTTCGTGTCATCTTCGGACCAAAGGCCCAGCGTGTAGAAACGGGTAGGCCCGGAAGGGTAGATGGCGCGCGCTTCGAATTTGAGATAGCTGCCCGGAACCGTTGCGGCGTTCCAGGAGACGACCAGTTGATCCCAAGTAATGGGGGCCTCGATTTCGGGCGAAGTCAGAAAGACCTGCGTCCCGGGCGCGCCAGTTGATTTGGTGAATCGCGACCAGTTAGTCTGACCAAAAAAATAGGTCGGTTGGAGGGAGTTTGTCGTTTCTGCGGCGATCGCCGCGAAATGCGGCAACAGCACAACCATTGTCATTAAGAGCGAAATTCCGGATGAATACATAGTCTATATTCGGCGCCTCAAACTCGCTACTGAAGAGACGAGCTTGCAAGCCACCCACTTCTGGAGCCGGAATCTTCGCAGCGGCGAGGGTTTCATGGGCCGACTGCTTTAACTTTGGTCGGAAAGCGTCTATTGTTCGAGAACAAGTTAGCCAATGGCGGTTCGTAAGGAAGCTCTGAATCGACGCTGATGGATGTTAATCGCATTTCATAAACCTTTCGGAGTGCTGGCGCAGTTCACACCGGATGGCTCGGCGAATCGGACTTTGAAGGAATTCGGCTTTCCGCCGCGCGTTTATTCCATCGGACGGCTGGATGCGGACTCGGAAGGCCTGCTTTTGTTGAGTGATGAACCGGCGTTGAATGAGAAACTGCTGCTTCCCGGACACCGTCATCCACGTCGATATCTGGCGCAGGTGGAGCGTATTCCTCCCTTGAACGCTCTAAGGGTGCTGGAACAGGGCCTCCTTGTTCGTGGACACAGAACCTTGCCTTGTCGCGCTTGGATCCTCGACCCTCAACCGGATATTCCGCAGCGGAAGCCGCCCATTCGCTTTCGCAAATCGGTCCCGACGTGTTGGATTGGATTGGAATTGATCGAGGGCAAAAACCGTCAGATCCGACGGATGACGGCGGCGGTCGGTCACCCCACGCTGAGGCTGATTCGGGTCGGAATCGGCGGATTTGATCTCGGTCTGAATGCAGGCTGCTGGAGAATTCTAACTGATTCCGAACGAAGATTGGTGTTGAGGTAGGCTCCTTATCTTGCCGGTGTGGCTGCCTGGTTTGATTGGCATCGCGCCTTTGTCAGCTTGTGAAGAAAAACGGAGCGCCAATGCCGACAGTAAACCGCATCTGATTTTTTACTGCGCTTCCTGGAGAATATCGTTTAATTTCCACGACATGATTGACTTGGCCGACGCTTGGCTTGACTGGGCCCACCATGCAAGAGGTCCGCGGCAAGCCGGCCTGCGCCGGTCATTTCAAACGAATCTCTGAAGCGGTGGAAACCTCGAACGAAGGACATGAACTATGGCATTTATTAAAATCACTGACAGTGCGAACCATGCAGTCTATATCAATGTGGACCACATCGTGACGGTAGAACAGGATGGTATTCATTCGCGCATCGACGTGGCTGGTGACAGCACGCGTGACAAGCAGGTGATGGCCAAAGAATCGTCCGAGCAAGTCATGGAACTTATCGCCGAAGCCGCGGAGGCAGGGGCTTAAACGGGCTTCCCCGCCCGCGAAATGACCTCGTTCTGTTCAGTCGGGCGAAGCCAGACCTGAACCACTGTTTGATCGGTTTATGCCCGAGATTGTATTAAGCACCCTCAACGCAAGGTTCATTCACGCCGCCTTTGGCCTGCGTTATCTCATGGCTAACCTGGGGCCGTTACAGGCGCGGTCAAGGCTGATCGAATTCGACATCAACCAGCGGCCGCTCGAAATTGTGGAAGCGCTGCTCGCACTGGATTCGAAAATTATTGGTCTCGGCATTTACATTTGGAATGTTGCGCCGACAACGGAAGTCGTGTCGATGCTCAAGCGATTGCGGCCGGATCTCTTCGTGATTCTGGGCGGACCGGAGGTGAGTTACGAAGTCGAGAAGCAGCCAATTGTGCAGTTGGCTGATTATGTCATCACGGGTGAAGCAGACTTGAAATTTGCGGAAGTATGCCAGCGATTGTTGGAGGGAAATCGCCCGCTGGTAAAAATTATCCCCGCCGAACCTCCGGCGTTGGACAATTTGGTCCTGCCCTATCACCTGTATGACGATCGTGACGTTGCCCACCGAATCATCTATGTTGAAGCGTCGCGGGGCTGTCCGTTTACCTGTGAATTTTGTTTGTCATCGCTCGATGTGCCAGTGCGGCAGGTGCCGCTCACCGGGCTCGTGAAGCATTTGCAAGCATTGCTGGAGCGCGGCGTCCGGCATTTCAAATTCGTCGATCGCACTTTCAACCTGAATCTCAATGTCAGCAAA
>JBDTOW010000767.1:0-3127 GCA_039933075.1 Verrucomicrobiota bacterium
CTTCCCAGCCGTGGAAATTGACCATGTCGAAGAGCACGCGAATCTTGCCGTGTTGTTTGACCAGCCGTTCGAATTCCGGCACGAAATGCTGGTAATCCTGGTGGGTGAGTTTTCCAGTCACCTGAACTTCGAGCACCTTGCCGTCTTTTTTTTCAGTGAGTTTGATTGGCATAAATTGTTTCCTTTTTATGAATGGGTTAGTGAGTTCAGGTGTTAGCATCGTGACCAGACCCACGAAAATGTCACTTAATGATCTCCTTCATTACGGCAATGAAAGACACGTCCGAAGTGCGAGCCGACTGGTCTGGCAAGTTTGACAAGCTTGCGGCCCCTGCCGAAGGTGTGGGTCAGCCCAGGGACAAATTACCCAAATGGATTCCCCAATCCGATCCGTCCGTGATACGCAGTCCAATTGCATCATTTTCATAAGTCACCTTGTCGAGCGCAACGCTCTGTGGTAGCGGCGTCACGAAGTGCTCGCCGTTGACCAATGAGATGAAGCGGGTGACTGCTTCCGGTTGGCGCACCGGAGTGTCGTTGGCCTGATCCACCGCGTAGATGTGACCGCGAATGCGAGCGACGCCGGCTTCGCATTGCTCGACCGTGCTGACCAGCGTGCGGCCGCTCGGCTTCTCGGAGAAGGTTCGGTGCATGACGTGCACCGATTCATTTTGTGATAATAGCATATCTGGTTTGTTCTTTTTAATCGTTTGTTGATGTTTTTCAAGGCGGGAAAATTCCGCGCACCAAATTTGCCTGCGACGTGCGGGCCAGGCGACCTGCCGCAACGCATTCTCACCGCCGTCGCGATTCGGCACGCGCAGCGCGCAATGCGGATGTCACGCCATCCGCCGTCCACAATGAACGATTGTGGCGTGTGCCGGCCGGTATGTCGATGCTCATTTGGCTGATGACTCTTGTTGCTTGGCATCATTCCGGTAACGACATTACGCTCGCGGGACATTTTGGTCGACAAACCGCAGGCGCGAGGCAGCTCAAACTGCAGCTGCCCGGCGCGCGGCGGTACCGCGGTCAATTGCCGAACCAACCCAAACACTTATCCCACCAGCCCGAAATCATCTTGGAGAAGGTTTCCTCTTTTTGGCCGGCAATGTTCTTGGCCACTTCGTCTACTTCGTTGTGCATCTTGGCCACCTCTTTGGAGCGGCTGTCGCTGGCCATCTTCTCGTAGTTCTTGAGCGCGTCCACCGCGCCGGCCAGCGCCGTCTTGGCCTGGTCCGGATGCTTGTTCTTCAACTCTGACTCGGCGAGACGCAAGTTGTCCATGGCGCGGACGAGCGGCTCTCGCGTGGTGCTGAACTCGAAGATGACGCCGCTCGACTGAATGTCCTGCAAGGCCAGTGTGGCCGCCTTGCCGTCGCCTTGCTTGATCAAATCCTGAGCCAGCAACAGGTCGCGCTTGGCAAGGCGCAAATTCAACTTGATGCCGGTGTAGTCGAACCCAGCGTAGGTGTATTGCGGCGCGAGTGCGGATTTGGGCGCAGCCGCGGCGCCCTTGGCGTCGGCCGGTTTGGCGGGTGGAGCGGCAGCCTGCTGCTTCTGGGCGGTGACCGATGAGACGACGTCCACCTGGTCGTATTCGCGGTAGATGGGAACAAACGCCGGCTTGATCGGGTCTTCATCCTGGTAGGTCAAGCCAGCGCCCTTGATCTCGGTCTTGACGATGGTCGGCGGTAAAGTGCCTTGGACGATTTTGACGAGCGTGAGGCCTTTCTCGATGTTCGCCGTGGCGGTGTTGGTCTGTTTGTCGGCCAGCGCGTCAAGCGCCTGGTCCACATGCTTGAGGACGCGCCCGGCCGACAACGAAATGGCGCGCCACTCGTCGCCGCTGAACTGTTTGGTTGGCGGGGTGACATCCACCTTGGAGGTGATCATGTCGGCGGCGCGCGCAGCGCCGAGCAGACAGGTGATTGCGGCCGTGACGGCCAGAAGGCGATTCCCTGCGGCTCCAAGAGAACCACGAGACTTGTCGGAGGCGATGATGATCATTTTCATAACTTTTTGTCTTCGCATTGTGCTTTGAGTTTTAGTTTCGCCCGATCGCGGCGTCGCCCATCGACACCACGCGAACTTATTGGATTGGACGGCGCGAGGCTTGCGCCGACCTTTCGCGGACGTTACAAATGTGAAAGGAACGAGGACCAATTTGCATTCGGCTTGGAACGAAGTTTATTCAATTTCACTTGAATCCTAGGCAGCCGCGGGTTTGCTTTTATGACGACTGAAATAAGTGTGCCTCTCCTGAAAAGTGTTGCTCGCGCCGACCACGGTGACAAGTGGGGCCGCGCTACAGCAACAGATGGTCAACGGCCGCCTTTGCGCTCGAAGGTGAAATCCAGCTTCACATCCTGGCCCTTCACCTCCACTTTCTTTTTCAGGGTGCCGGCTTTGCGATGCATCGATGCCACCGTGTATTGCCCCGGCGGCACGTTGTGAATTCGGTAACTGCCGCCATCGCCGGTCACCGAGAAATAAGGATGATCAAACAGGCTGACGTAGGCAAACATCCACGGATGCACGTCGCACTTGAAGCGCAGGAAGTTTTCCGGCGCAGTGAACTCAAAGGTCAAGTCAGGACTATTTGCCATTTGCGCCCGGTTCTGTTCCTTGTTGCCACGGTTCCTGGGCGTGACATGCACATTGTGCAACACGGGATCGGAGTTTTTCACGACGATCTTCTCGCCGGTCTGGCCCGCGGACACGTAGGGGATGTATTCGCAACCTTTCTGATCGATGTGCAGCGGCCCGGCTTCCGCGCCAGTGGACTTTCCGTGAATGCCCGCAAGAGACACCACCACGTCGCCGAATTCACCGTGCGGTCCGACCACGTAGAAATGGGTGGTCGGCATCTCCTTGTGGAGCGGCCCGCAGATCAGATCGTTCTTCAGCGGCCGGATCGGAATCTCAGGCGGTGGCTTTCCTTGGTACGTGATCGTGCCATAAATGTCCGCAGCCTTGGCTGCGGGCGAACCTGCCAGCAAAACGAACGCGGCGCCCGCAGCGCCAATGGATATTGACAAGTGGCGTCTCATGCCGTCGGTTTCATGACTGTTCATTTCTTTTCAATCACGCCGCAGGCCACCCGCGCTCCGGCGTTTCCAGAGGG
>JBDTOW010000768.1:0-3124 GCA_039933075.1 Verrucomicrobiota bacterium
GCGGAGACTTCTCCCTCTCTTCCATCGGATGGAGGAGAGGGCCGGGGAGAGGAGGAGCGTTTTTGCTGAGGATTCCCCACTCGCCAACCCTCTCCCCGCTCGTTCCTCGCGGGGAGAGGGAGAAAATTCGCTGTAGGCGAATTCCTTAATTCAACAGCAGTGTGCCCCGTCCCGGAGCTCGGCCCTAATTTTGCCAGAAGAGGTCGTGTCACCAAGAAGAATCACCTATCTCGCAAGATTCCCGGCAAATTTTTCAAGCCGATCCAGGCCCTTCTCGATGTTCGCCATACTCGTCGCGTAGCTGATGCGAAGGTAGTCGTCCGCGCCGAAGGCGACGCCTGGCACCGCGGCGACTTTTTCCTGTTCGAGTAACTTCGCGCAGAATTCCGCGGATTTGAGGCCAAGCTTCGAGATGTTCGGGAAAAGATAGAACGCGCCTTTGGCATTCACACACGAAATCCCGGGGATACTGTTGAGGCGTTTGTGGGCGTAGCCGCGTCGTTTGGAATATTCAGCCAGCCAGATCTTCAAGTGATCCTGAGGCCCGGTGAGAGCGGCGACGGCGCCTTTTTGGGCAAACGACGTTGGGTTGCTGGTGCTGTGGCTTTGGACCGCATCGATCGCTTTCGCGATCGGTTCAGGCGCGGCTAGATAACCTAGTCGCCACCCAGTCATCGAGTACGCCTTCGCGAAACCGTGCACGAGGATCGTATGTTCCTGGTGCGCTGGTGAGAAACTCGCGACACTGACGTGTTCGGCGCCATCGTAGACAAGCTTCTCGTAAATCTCGTCGCTCATTATCAGCACGCCTTTCTCGACGCAGATGTCGCCCAGTGCCTTAATCTCCTGTCGGGTGTAGAGCGAACCGGTGGGATTGCTGGGCGAGTTGAGAATGAACAAGCGCGTCCGTGGAGTAATCGCGGCCCGAAGCTGTTCCGGGGTTACTTTGAATTCCGTCTTGTCAGACGTTCCAAGAATGACTGGCGTGGCGCTGGCGAGCTTAACCATTTCGGGATAACTCAACCAGTACGGCGCTGGAATAATCACTTCATCCCCTTCTTCGCAAGTTGCCAGAATGGTGTTGTAACAGGAGTGTTTGCCGCCACAGGAAACAATGATCTGCGACGGCTTGTAAGTTAGTCCATTGTCGCGATTGAATTTGTCGGCGATGGCCTGGCGAAGTTCAGGAATGCCGCTGCTCGGCGTGTACTTGGTAAAGCCATCGGCGAGCGCCTTGGCCGCGGCGTCTTTGATATGTTGCGGTGTGTCGAAATCCGGTTCCCCGGCGCCAAAGCCCACCACGTCGAGGCCGTCGGCTTTCATCTGCTTGGCCTTGGCATCAATTGCCAGGGTAAGCGAAGGTGAGAGTGAAGCGGCGCGCCGTGAAATTTTGTAGTTCATAAATTTGCCGCAGACAATTAACGGGCAGGGCAGGGGAGTGCAAGGGGATTTTGCGGGGATCCTCGGGCCCCGAGAACCCCCGAACCGGGCAAGCGATTGCGCGCTTTAATCGAATGACTGACGGATGCCGGCCTGCAATCGCCTCAGGTCGCCAAGATCTTGCGGGTTGGCCGCCTCCTGTCCCCAGCGAACGTGTCTCTTTGGGGACGCCCATTTCCAATGGTCCGCATGCCCATCAGCGAATGAAAGGTTGCACCCTTGCATGTGCCGATCGGCTGGCAAATCGCCCCAGAGGTTGCTAAATTTCACACCCGGGGGAGTAATCCCGAAATGAGCATCAAGGATGCTGTCCTCGTGGTGATCAAGAAAGATAAAGAGCTGAACCGGCGGCGGTGAGACAATCTCGCTCAGCTTCCTGAAGTCGGGGACTACATCTCGGGTTGTGTCACAGCTCAGCGAGCCACTCATGCTGTAACTGCGGGTGCGAATCCTCGAGAGCTTAATGCTCCCGGGCGCCTCGATGGTGGATCGGTCTGCGGGACAGTGGTAGCTGGGTGCGGAGCGGTTATACGGATAAAGACAGCCTCGCTCGATGTTCGATGTATCCAAATCAACGCGTGCATTGCCGGGGCACCAGGAAAGGCCGTTCGTAAGTGGCGACTCTGTGGGTCCAAAGTAAACAAAATTATTGGGCGGCAACGTTCCGTCGTGGTCATCCGCATACATCAGCCAACCTAATTGGAGTTGCTTGAGATTGTTCAGGCAAGCAACGCTGAGCGCGCGAGCTTTGGATTTGGATAGCGCTGGCAACAGGAGGGACGCGAGGATGGCAATGATTGCGATCACCACGAGGAGTTCGATGAGAGTGAAGCCGATCGACCGGAGGCAGGACGTGCGCCAGCCGAACCAGTTCGCGTTCACTGAACCGAATCTGCGGGAGGTGGCTTTCAAGGTCATCATCGCCCATCGTACACTGGAATTAAACCACAAGAACGAGAAATCACAATGGCTGAATTCCATCGAAAAATTTGTAACGCGATTTTCGAAAACAACATTTGCATTCGTTCGAACAATCGGTAACATGTTTTCCGTATTAGGCAACTCGTCGATTCCAAGGCTTGGAAGATCTTCAGTTGAAAAGTGTTTTCAGTGATGATTTGAAACCCGATGGTCGGGAACAGTCTGGAAAGAAGCAGTCAGTCTAAGCAAAAAAGTCATCATGAACACTAAACTGTATGTGGGTAATCTCTCCTATGATGCCACCGAAAATGATCTTCAGGATCTTTTCTCCCAACACGGCCCTGTCACCGAGGTCAATCTCGTGATGGACAAAATGAGTGGACGGCCGCGCGGCTTCGCCTTCGTGACCATGGCCACCAAAGAAGGCGCGGATGCTGCCACCCAGGCGCTCAGCGGCAAGGAGTGGCAAGGGCGCGCGCTGACGGTCAATGAGGCTCGCCCGCGCGAAGAACGCCCCGGCGGTAGTTTCGGGGGCGGGGGCGGAGGCGGAGGCGGGGGCGGACGTCGTCCCAACCGCTATTAATCAAGCGGGGCGGAAGAAGAAGTTGGGGCTGCGAGATCGCTGTTCGACAGGCGATTTGCTTCTTTCCATTTCTATTCCGCCTTTTATCCAATTTTACCCAAAAGACTTTGCGAATGTTATCCTGGCGTTGGAAATTAGTTAACTGGCCCAACAGTCTGTTTCTGGTGGGTACTTTATTGG
>JBDTOW010000769.1:0-3124 GCA_039933075.1 Verrucomicrobiota bacterium
CCATTCCGAATCGTGGCGCGAGCGAACGACCGGCGGAAATTCCTTTGTGGTTAAGCGAAGGGACCACTCAACATCTGCTGGCCTCGGCCGAGTCCAGTCTGATTCTTCAGCCGGACACAATCAGCCCTCAGAGTGTCGGCTTAGGGCAAAATGCAAATGCCATCGCGGTGTGGCGCCAGAGCGGAACGATAAATCAGGGAATCAAACGCGATCCATTGTTCCTGGTTCGGCGGCGTCTCGGCATTAATGCCCCGGTTACTTTTACGCAACTCAGCCTGCCCGACCCGGAGCATTTGAACGGTTCGGGATGGGAGATATATCAAAGTTGCTCCCAGTTGTTCCTGGAGCGATTGCTATCGCTCAAAGACGGCCGGGCCAAAATGCGGATGATGTTGAGCAGCCTGCCGCGCTATTTGAACTGGCAGTCCGCGTTCCTAAAGGCGTTCGAACAGGATTTTCCATCGATGCTCGCAGCGGAAAAATGGTGGGCGGTCAATTTGGCGAATTTCACGGGCCGCGACCAATGGCAAGCCTGGCCGCTGCAAGCCAGCCTCGATAAACTCGACCAAATCTTGCGTTATTCTGCGCAGTTACGGGTCAATACAAACCAATTGCCCGCCCACAGCGAAATGTCGCTTCAGAGTGTGATTCGAGATCTGGATTTTGGCGGTCAACGACTATTCTTGAATAAAACGCTGAACCAGCTCGAGGCTCTCCGAGTAAGGATCTCAACCGACCTCGTCCCATTGCTGGACGCGTACCATTACGTGCTGGACGCGTACCTTCAAACTCGAGGACAGGACAGATTCGGATTGGAACACCGCGGCCAGCACGCTGCCAGCCTCAAGCTGCTGGTGCAAGAGGCGGTCCGCAGGTTGAACGCATTGGATCTACAACGCGATGAGCTGCAGAATGCCGGTGGTCAGGTCACGCGAATTTCGTCCGGTACTCCGTGATTTTGGGGACTTTGGAAACGCCTGTAGCAAACTATTGGTGGGCCTGTTGGGTATTTGCCCTTCAAAAAATAAATAAGAAAGCCAACTCACATTTACTCACGGTTCCTCTTTTGGACGATGTTGACCTCTTTTTCACAGGAATAGGCGAAGTCTTCAGAGGACGTCGAGCTTGAGGGCTCTTGTTCGTTATATGCTAATCATCGTAATTAAGCCGCAAAACGACATTCCAGGAGCGCTTCGGAAATTAGCGCCGGGATTCCTGAAGCAAAAACTTGAGGAAGAAAAAAGAGTGAGCCGAAGGAGAAGGAATAGTCAGGCAAAACATACCATTAGTCATCTCTGACCCCTTCGATGTCATGCCCCGCGAATCCCATAGGTCCAAAATCGAACGGCTAAGAAAGACCCTGGCCGTGCTGGAGTCCACTTATCCGAATGCCCACTGCGAACTGAATTTCACCAATCCCCTGGAACTTCTCATCGCCACAATTCTATCCGCCCAGTGCACGGACAAACAGGTCAATATTGCTACGGGGCCATTGTTCAAAAAATATCGAACTGCCGCCGATTACGCCACTGCCGATGTCCGGGAGATCGAAAGCGACATAAAGCGCATTGGCCTCTATCGAAACAAAGCCAGGAACATCCAGGCTTGCTGTCGCCAACTGGGGGAGTGCCACGGCGGCGACGTTCCTCGGACCATGGACGAGTTGACCCAACTCGAAGGCGTGGGCCGCAAGACCGCCAACGTCGTTCTCGGAAACGCCTTTGGCATTAGCCACGGCGTGGTTGTCGACACGCACGTCCTCCGCTTATCCGGCCGCCTCGGACTGACGCAGGAAAAGACGCCGGCGAAGATTGAACTCGCCTTGCAAAAGCTCGTGCCGCAAGAGCAGTGGACCATATTCAGTCACTGGTTGATCTGGCACGGACGCCGCCGCTGCTTCGCGCGCAATCCCGACTGCGCGCATTGCGAGATCGCCCGCCTTTGCCCGTCCGCCGGCAAACTTTGAAATGCGCCGTCTTCCGCTTCAAGACCCGTGCCGCAACATCCTATGATCGACACCGTGTCTTTAAATCGACTTGCCAAACGCGAATCCCATTTTTATGGTCGGCGCATGGAAGCGTCTCAGTTGACACAATATGTTCCGGTGTTTCTGCTGGGTTTGGTCGCGGTTGCGTTTGCCGGCGGAACACTTGTGGTCTCCGTCCTGGTGGGAACGCGCGGCCAGCGCAGCAACATTAAGGATACCGCTTACGAATGCGGGATGATTCCCGTCGGCGAAGGCAACACCCGCCTTTCGGTGAAGTTTTACCTCGTGGCCATGCTCTTCATCCTGTTTGATATCGAAGTGGTTTTCCTTTATCCGTGGGCCGCGGTTTATCGAGAGATGCTGGCGACCCACGCCAACCTCGTTTTCGGATCAATGATTTCATTTCTCGCCATTCTTTTCGTGGGCTACGTCTATGCGCTAAAGAAACAGGCGTTCGATTGGAAACAATAGGCGAGTCTGAAAGTCTTCGGACGACCCACCCGCGGCCGATAAATGCGCGTTCGAGTTAACGCCTTTTACAATGCCCAACATAAAATTTGGCACCTCCGGCTGGCGAGGTCTCATCGCTCGCGATTTCACTTTCGACAATGTCCGCCTGGCTGCCCAGGGCATTGCGCAGTACCTCCAGTCCGAACGGCAAGACCCGGCGTCCCCGATTCGGGGCCGGCAGCCAGTGGTCATCATCGGACACGACACGCGTTTTCTGGGGCATGAGTTCGCGCTGGCTGTGGCTGAGGTCCTGACGAACAACCAGCTCATTCCGCTACTTTGTCTGCGTGACGCGCCGACCCCGGTCATCGCTCACGCGATCCGGATTCGCAAAGCAATCGGCGGCATCAATATGACGGCGAGCCACAATCCCGCTGAGTATCAGGGATTGAAATTCTCGACCAGCAACGGCGCGGCGGCGCCTCCGGAGGTTACCAGTAAAATCGAAGCCAATATCCTTCAACTCGTGGCTCAAGGATGGAGCATGAAAGCCGCGGTCGTGGGAACGTTTTCGTGCAGGACCTTCGATCCTCAGCCCGCCTACTTTAAGCAGATTCGCAAGCTGGTTGACTTCGCCACCATCCGGAAGGCGAACGACCCGAGCGTCAGGGCGTCGCCGAAGGGGCC
>JBDTOW010000770.1:0-3124 GCA_039933075.1 Verrucomicrobiota bacterium
GAGAAGAACGACATTCTTCTTCGATTCGACCTGAACAGAATTATGTAACAAAGCAGTTTCGATACGTCGCCAAAAAGGGGCGAGTAGGGCGAGCAGTCCTCTGCGCGCCGCTCGAACGCGGTGAAATGTTCGCGCGCCAGCAACCGCTCGACGGCGCGCACGGAGTGACGCGCCCTACCTTGGTCAACCGGTCCATTGTCCCGACACATTTTGAAGTTGTCCCCATTCCAGAGGACGGGCGCGCTCGCCGGTACTTCGCAGTTTTCCGCCCCAGCTTTTCCTTGAATTACCAGCGGCCTGACGGCACTCTAATTTTCGTAACCCCAAAACATTTATCACAAGATTTATGAATTCGGACAAACATCAATCCGCCGGAGTAGCTCCACAAGAAAACCAAATCGCGAGCATGGACCGCCGTTCGTTTCTGACCGGCGCCCTCGCCACCGCGGCAACGGCCGCTATTGCGCCGATCAGTTCAGCCATCGAGCGTGACTGGACCGGGAAAACCCCCGTGCGCTACCCTGATCCGGACATTCTCGTGCTCGACGAGAGCTTCGCCAAATACAAACTGGGCAACACGCCGATACAACGGCTGCACACGGGTACGCTATGGGCCGAAGGTCCGGCCTGGAATGCGGTCGGCCGTTATTTACTCTGGAGTGACATTCCGAACAATCGTCAGATGCGCTGGCTGGAAGAGGATGGTCATGTAAGTGTCTTCCGCAGTCCGTCGGGCAACAGCAACGGCAACACTTTCGATTACGAGGGACGCCAGATTGCCTGCGAGCACGGCAACCGCCGCGTGGTCCGCTACGAACATAACGGCACGATTACCGTGTTGGCGGACAAATGGCAGGGCAAACTGTTGAACGCACCGAACGATGTCGTGGTGCATCCGGATGGCGGCATTTGGTTCACCGACCCTGGCTATGGAAGCATGATGAACTACGAGGGCAACAAAGGCGAACTTCAGATCAAGGAAGCGATCTATCGAATCGACCCGAAGGCCGGCAAAATGGACCTCCTGACCGAAGATGGTTTTAAGCCGAACGGCCTTTGCTTTTCGCCCGATTACAAAAGTCTTTACGTAGCCGATACTGGCGGACCTTCACCAAAAGGAATTGATATCTGGGATGTCTTGGACGGAACCAAAGTGCGGAACAAACGAAAGTTTTGTTCGATGGAACTCAACGGAAAATTAGGCGGCGGCGCCGATGGCATCCGTGCTGACGTGGATGGCAACATTTGGGCCGGCGCCGGCTGGGTGGGAGAAGGCTACGATGGCGTACATATCTTTGCGCCGGACGGCAAACGGATCGGTCAAATTCTCCTGCCCGAAATCTGCTCGAACCTCTGCTTCGGGGGGAGCAGGCGGAATCGGCTGTTCATGACCGGCAGCCAATCTCTTTATGCGGTCTACGTGGAGACTAAAGGCGCTCACATCACGTGATTGCCGAGGCAAACGACGGCGCTTCTGACTGATGATGGAAGGCGGTTTCAGCAAATGAACACAAAGTTTATCCCAATCCCTCGGCGGCGTGCTTGAGTTTGGGGCGGGACGTTCAACGCAAGGACACGGGGCTGAAAGCCACCAATGTGATAGCCTGGGCTGAAGCGAGCACCGCGAGCGCAGGCCCAGGTCAACTCACAGACATCGTTAGCCCTGTAAGGGCGTCACCCCAATGTCCCAATCCCTTGCCAACATCATCGTTCACCTCGTATTCAGCACGAAAGATCGACGCCCTTTGCTCCGCGAGGAGGAACGCGGCCAACTCCACGCCTACATCACGGGTATTCTAAAAAATCACGATTCGCCTCTCATCCAAATCAATTCCGTCCGCGACCACGTCCATATCTTGTTCGCGCAGTCCAAGAACCACGCGCCGGCAAAGATTGTAGAGCAAGTCAAATCCTCCTCGTCTGGCTGGATCAAAACACAGAGTCCTGGGTATGCGGATTTCGCGTGGCAGACCGGCTACGGGGAATTCAGCGTCAGTTGCGCGCACGTCGAAACAGTTCGCGAATATATCCGCCGCCAGCCAGAGCATCATGCGCAAGAAGATTTCCAAACCGAATACCGGCGGTTTTGCGAGAAGAACGGCAAACCATTGGATGAGCGATATGCCTGGGATTGAGCGCAATATCGTTTCGACGCGGTTGTTCCGCCCTTACAGGGCGGGGATGATTTGTATGGACGAGTTTCCTGGGCCTCCACTGCGTTCCAGCCCAGGCTTTCACATTCCAGGCCTTCGGCCCTGCCAACCCCGTGACCCAGATCCGCGGATCATTTCGGTTTCAACTGCGGAAAGAGGATGACGTCCCGGATGCTCTCCTGACCGAGCAGCATCATGCAAAGCCGATCGATGCCCAGTCCCATGCCGCCGGCCGGCGGCATGCCATGTTCGAGGGCGACCAGGAAATCTTCGTCGAGCTTCTGGTGTTCCCCGCCCGCCTGATGCTCCAGGCGCTCGCGCTGTTCGATGGGATCGTTCTGTTCGCTGTAAGCAGGCGCGATCTCTTGACCGTTGATGCAACATTCGAAGACTTCAACCGTCGTTGGGTCTTCCGGCGACAGCTTCGCCAGGGGTACCAGTTCCTTCGGCAAGTGCGTCACGAAAATCGGCTGGATGAGGGTCGGCTCGATCAGTTTTTCGAAGATCGCGCCGGTGACTTCAAAGTCTTCGTATTCGTTTCCAATCTCCGCGCTCAGAGCGACCGCGCGGTCGCGACGGGCCTGCGGCGTGATCTCAAACCAGTCCGCACCGGCTTTCTCCTTGATCAGATCCTTGTATTTTGCGCGTCGCCAGGGAGGAGTCAGATCGATCGTTCGGCTGACTTTACCCTCCGTGTCCTTGTGCTCGATGATGAGTGTTGCCAACACTTTTTCCGCAACGTGGCAAACGAGCGATTGGACCATCTCGATCATCTGCTCGTAATCGCCGTAGGCCTGGTAGGCCTCGAGCATGGTGAACTCCGGGTTGTGCTTGCGCGAAAGGCCCTCGTTCCGAAAAATCCGCCCGATCTCGAACACGCGGTCGATGCCGCCGACGAGCAGTCGCTTGTGATACAGCTCCAACGCGATACGCAGATAAAAGTCGCAGCCGAGCGCTTTGTGGTGGGTAAC
>JBDTOW010000771.1:0-3121 GCA_039933075.1 Verrucomicrobiota bacterium
TACAATGCCCTGTAGGCCGGGTCCCCTGACCCGGCGACGTTGACTTATGACGCTGTGTATAGATATGGACGCCCTGGCTGATGCGGATGAGGCCGTCCTTGTTGCCGTCGGCGAGCAGTTTGCCCAGGGTAACTTGGGGCGGGGCTAAGCGCTGCCATTCAGTATCGTCGCCGCCGATACCGTGCAGCAGGTAGAGCACGGGGTACTGCGTGTTCTTCGAGTAACCGGGCGGCGGATAGACGAGTATCTTGCGCCGAGTCCCGACGGTCTTGGATTCGTATTCGATCATCACGGGCTGGATTGGTGTGGATTGTTTCAGTTGAACAGCAACGGTGCAACTTTCTTCAGACTTCGCCGCCACGTCAGCCACTAGTGCCGCCGTGCCGGGTGACTTGTGGCAGGTGTGCTCACGACCGATATCGCCACTTCCCACGAATAAACCTTTCTTCGCCCGTTGAAGGAATCGAATTCGGTCCGAACATCGCGAGAGAATTGTGCCTGCTCAAAATCAGATAATCACGTGTTGAGCAATTCCCCGCGATCGTGGAGAATGTGAACACTCGCTAAACCACGAACTTATCTTATAAATATGAAAAACCATCCGTCGCACAAATTGAATCGACGACAGTTTCTACATCGAGCCGGCGCAGGCGTGGCGCTGTTCAACATTCTTCCAGGGAGTGCGTTGCCTGGCGCGGAAACAGTTTCCCCCAACTCGAAGGTGAACGTGGCCGGGATCGGCATCGGCAGCCGAGGTGGCGCTGATGTTGGCGAGGTGGCGGAAATGGGCCACAACATTGTCGCCGTGTGCGACGTCGATGAAGGATACGCAGGCAAGGAATTTGCCAAATACCCGAATGCGAAACGGTTCAAAGATTATCGAGTGATGCTGGACAAGATGGGGAAGGAGATCGAGGCGGTGGTCATCGGCACACCGGATCACACCCACGCTGTCATCGCGATGGAAGCGATGCGGCACGGCAAACACGTTTATTGCGAAAAACCTCTGGCCCACTCAGTGGATGAAGTCCGAAAGCTCATGGCCGCGGCGCGGCAATACAAGGTGGTCGCCCAACTCGGCAACCAAGGCCACTCCAGCAATACGATTCGCCGGCTCTGTGAATGGGTTTGGGCTGGAGCCGTGGGCCAGGTTCACACCGTTCACGCCGGTTGCGACGCGTTCAAGAATGTCTATTGCCAGATCCCTAATCTGGCCAAGGTGGACGAGCATCATGACGTGCCAAAAACTCTCGACTACGATCTTTGGATCGGGCCCGTGGCTTTCCGTCCTTACTCGCCACTCTGGGTTCCGTGGAATTGGCGCGGTTGGATGCACTTTGGCGGCGGAGTCATTGGTGATTGGATTTGTCACGTGCTCGATCCGGCGTATTGGGCGCTGGAACTGGATGCGCCCTCCACGGTGCAGGCCGAGGTCACGGACTACGATCCGGTGAAGCATGGTCTGACGTACCCGCCGGGCACAAAGATCACGTTCGAGTTTCCAGCGCGGAAGGCGCGCGGCCCCGTCAAACTCGTCTGGCATGACGGAAATACCACGATTCCGAAACCTAATGATTTTCCGGCCGACGAAAAAGTTCCCGGCACGGGCGCCATTCTGTTTGGTGACAAGGGAATGATTGTCCACGGTTCACACGGAGCAGCGAATTGCCACCTGCTTCCCGAAAACCTCATGGAACAATACTCAGGCAAGAATGCGCCGGCGGAGAAAATCCCGCGTGTCAAAGGGCACGCTTGGGATTGGATCGAGGCGATCCGCACGGGCCGTCAAGCTGGTTCCAACTTTGATTACGGCGGTCCGCTGACACAGGTAGCCTTGCTCGGCCTCATTGCCATTCGTTTCCCGGGTCAAACGCTCAATTGGGACGACAAGGCGATGCGCTTTACCAACAACGAGGCGGCCAACGCCCATGTTCGTTCATCGTATCGCGCCGGGTGGAGCCTTTGAGAGAATTGGGCCCGAAACACTCGAACTACGATGCAGGCGAATTCTCCTTTCACACGTCAGGTGTTTCGACTTGGTGTCATGTTAGTATTCTGCTGGGTAATCGTGATGCTGAGCGCCTCCGCTCACGAGGGGGACACATGGACTGACATTTCAAGCCCGTTACTGGAGCGCTTAACTAACAATGGTGCCAAGCCGGCCTGGCCCGGCGGCTGTTCAGGCGTGGTGGTCAATCGAACGAACGGTGACGTGACAATCAAAGTCGTCGGCCTCGGCTTGTGGCGCAGTTCCGACAAAGGCAGGAACTGGCAGCGCATCGATGACAGCATCATTTCCGGCAGAGACGAAACAGGGTGGGCCACCAGCGCGGACCAGAATACCCCCACACGGATGGCCAGTTTTTCTCTGGATGGTTCGGCGGGTTGGACGGCAGATGGAATTCACTGGAAAAGCTTCACGAGCCTTGGCCGCAACTGGGATTTTGGGTCGGTGGATTGGTCAGCGTCCGTTCCCAAAACCATTATCGCCGCCAAACACGAAACGACTCCGCCCGGGGAAGTTTATGCGACCAGCGATGGAGGGATTACCTGGAACAAGCTGTCAATCCAGCTCACGGCAAAGCAGGATCGCGTTTCCATGCTCGGCGCACTGGATGCGACAACGTTCATTTACAGCAAGGGCGAGGGCCTTTATCGCAGCACGGATGCCGGAGTTACCTGGACCAATGTTTCCTCTTCCAATCCTCAGACACGAATTCCAGTACTCTTTCGTGGAGCCCATTATTTGGGGACCACGGACGGCCTGCTCGTCAGCAAGGACCTGGGCGCGAGTTGGCGGGATCACGGATCGGCGGTCAATATCTGGCTTGGACCTTTCTTTGGCCACGATGAGAAGGAAATGGTGGTGATCGGCAAGGATGGCGCCTTCATGACTAAGAATGCGGGTGGAACCTGGACGAAAGCGGCCGGCCTCAAACCAAGCGGAACCGGGTATTCGTTCAGCCCGAATTGGTTTGGCTGCTACGCCTGGGACCCGGTGAACAACATCCTCTATGCGTCGGCCATGGGGAATCCGGTTTACAAGATCGAGCTTTGAATTGTGGGCGGGTTCATCGGAGCCTTTGCCGAAAAACCAGTTTCAAAATGATCCCGCGCCGTG
>JBDTOW010000772.1:0-3118 GCA_039933075.1 Verrucomicrobiota bacterium
AAACATGGCGATGAATTTCACTATCCCGAAAAAAGCGAATAACCCTCTGGAAATTGTTGCGATCATCCACCGCATATTCACATGCTACCCAGACATCGCGCGAGTTCTGCGGCTGTTCTGGCATTTCCTTCAACGCCAATTGCCCCGCGTCGACAGCGGCCTTCAATGTTTTCCACTGTGCCAGCGCGTCGGGTTCGCCATTTGAATTTCGTGCGTTCAGGACGTTGCGTGAAACGAGCTGAAGATGCCGATGTTCCTGGTAAGCCTCGTTCGCCACGCGTGCGAACGCCCCTGCCTGGAAACCGAATTCGATCCGATACGTGACCGCCTTGGCCGTGTCCGGGTCTGGGTAGGTAGCCGTTACGAAGGTGGGTTGTTCATGTTGTTGACGCTGGAGCTCCGCCAACTCGGGCGCTGGCAGGCGACGCGGCTGGCCACCGATTCCTTCCCCCCATGCCCAGACCTCCACCAGCGCATTTCGTTCCGCCAGGAACTCCACCAGCCCGCGCCAGGTGTCGAACTGTCTTTGAATCGCTAAAGGTGTGTCTTTGGACATTGCCACCAGAGCGGCAAACCATCGCCCGGCGAGTTTCTGCCGGATGATCTCCGCATAGTTCGAGTCCTGCCGGAGATAGCTGCCGGCCTCCGCCTGACTGAGGGATTCGTAATGGTGAATCGGCGCCGGCAGCTTTTGGAAAAGCCGCGCTGTCTGCCCGGATAATTCGCGATCCCAAACGTTCGTTAGAAATCGTGTCGCCGGGGGTTCGACATCCGCAGCCGTGGTCCAATTGACGGTGAGAAGTGCGAGCGATAGCGCCAGACAAAGGCAAGCTGCTCTCATCTCGTATCCATGTCGCAATGCGGTGGTGCGGAACGTCGCGTCTGAAATGGGTGGTTGAATAGCATTGCAACCGGGGGCGGTGCAAGCGCCGAAAGCAAAGGTCCGCCCTTCGCGCGGGAGCTCGCCCAGGTGCTTGACGTTACGAATCAGTTTAAGCGACCAGACTTGAACATGGAAACCTGAAACACGCGTCGAACACAATGCCGGCTTACGCGGACTGGCTGGTGTGGCTGGTGCGGATCATGTTGTAATACGGCGGGCCCCTTGGCATCGTAGCAAGCTACTAATGCCACACAATATGTCGCTTTCCGCCGCGGTCCTTTTTGTTGCATTGCTGGTGACGCCGGTCGGCGAACGGGCGGCGGCGCAATCCATGAAACCCATCTCGAGTCGCGACACACCCGCGCACCGAGCCGCGCTCCGATTCATGCGCGGCATCAATTTAAGCAATGATCTCGAGTATGCGCCGAATGATCCTGCGCGCACGCAGAGCTATTCAATCAACGATTTTGTTCTAATCCGCGCCGAAGGATTCGATCATGTGCGACTCCCGGTAGCGTGGCATCTATATGCCGGACCCGGGCCCGATTTTGTCCTCTCCAACAGCATTTTCGCGAAAGCGGATCTCATCGTCAACGGTGTTTTGAGCCAGGGCTTAAGCGTCCTCCTCGAGCTCCATAACTTTGATGCGTTCATGACGGATCCAGCGGGCAATCGACAAAAGTTTTACGCCATCTGGCGGCAGGTTGGCGCGCATTATTCGAACGCTCCTCCGACAGTGGCTTTTGAGCTATTGAACGAACCCAATGGAAACGCCACTACGAGCGTCATGAATCAGATCTACCCCGAAGCTATTCGACAGCTCCGCCTGAGCAATCCCGATCGCACACTTTTCCTTGGGCCTGGGCAGTGGAACGGTTTGGGCGAACTGAAAATCACCTCCAGCCCAAGTCTCCTGTTTCCTGACGCGGACACAAATCTCATTGCAACGGTGCATTGTTATGATCCGTTCTACTTCACGCACCAGGGAGCCGAGTGGGCGCTGCCGGATACCGCCACAACCGGTGTGGTCTTTCCCGGTCCTCCCTCGGTTCCGCTTCGGCCTCATTCGTCGATTACCCATTCCTGGGTGCTGGATTGGTTTCGGCTCTACAATAATCGGCCCACTTCGCTTAACCCGAGCAGCCAATTTGCTTTTCAGGGTGAGCTTCAAGCCGCGCGCGCGTGGTCCGAGCATTACGGCCGGCCAGTGTACGTCGGCGAATTTGGCTGTTACGAAAAATCCGACGCTGACTCGCGCGTGAATTTTTGTCGTGAGATACGCGCGGTAATGGATCAGCAGGGCCTGGGTTGGGCGATGTGGGACTGGAAAGCCGGCTTCCATTATTTCAAGGCTGGCCGGCCCGAACCGCCCGGCATGCGCCATGCCTTGTTTCCCCCTCTCAGTCTGCGCATCCAACTCAATGGGGTGGTTGAATGGGATGGAGCCGTTGGCAAATCCTACCAGGTCGACCAAACTGCATCCCTGGCGCCGCCCATCTTCTGGCAGGTGATCTCGACTCAAACTCTGGTGTTGCCGCAAACGCCATTCTACGTCCCGGACCCCAACCCCACTGCTTCGCAGTTTTACCGGGTGCGATGGGTCAAGTAATTTTTCATCGTGAGGGCGAGCCGGAACAACTTGTGGAGTCCTGCACGGAAGGAGAACGGATTGCGATTGAAGGTCGTGGCTTTCGCGCTCGCGCTCTTCCAGACCGATGTGAACGCGGCGGGGCACGAACGCCCCGGCAGCGCGCCGCAAATGTTTTCCATTCATTGGATCACGGACCCATCCCATGCCAATAAAGCGGCGATCGAAGTTTCCGGCATTAGCCCTGCCATTCTTCGGGACCTGCAGCGGTCGGATTGGCAGCCGGCGCAATGGCCGCGTTTGCTTTCGGTTTATGCTGAGCAGGGAGATTTAACAGCCGGCGTTGGCTTGCCACCGATGTTTGGCGATTACCGCGTCCAGTCGGGTGCATTGCGTTTTGAACCGCAATTCCCGCTCGAACCGGGCGTCAAATATCGGGCGATTTTTCAACCGGACCGGCTGCCCGGACAACAAGACTCGCGAAGTGAGCCGGTGACGAACGTCTTCCAATTGCCGCCGCGCCGATCAAGACCGACGGCGGTGGTGAGCCGCGTTTATCCCAGCGCTGAGGTTCTTCCGGAGAACCTTCTCAAATTCTACGTTCACTTTTCGACGCCCATGAGCCGTGGGAGAATCTACGATCACAT
>JBDTOW010000773.1:0-3117 GCA_039933075.1 Verrucomicrobiota bacterium
AATTCCGAGAAGTTAAGAAATGGATTGTGGAGGGGAAGTAATGCCAGTACCATTGGGCAAGAATCGTATCGAGAATGGGCGCAATTTCTTTGGGCGCAGTGGCAATGACGGACTGGAGCCGGGTGATCTTTTCCTCGGGCTTGTTCCCTTGAATGTTGGACTCCAGAACGATTTTCCGGGCGATGGCATTGACCGCTTCGGCATAAGCCTTCTCCGCCAACGCCTCTTTGATGATCGGCTCGAGCGCTGAAATAGCCGACTTCGGCAGGCCCTTCTTGACGGCGTCGTCGACTTCCTTCCATCTCGCGGTGCGGTCGGCCCCCCAACCACAGACAGCCGTTAGGTAAAAACCGAGCAAGTGAGCCCAAAACAGTTTCTTCATGTTCGTCCTTTCTCGCCGCGCGGTAGAGTGAGACTCCGTCGAATCCTGACTGCTTCCGCGAATCCTGCTTTCGAAGAAAAGCTCAGGGTTCGACAGAGTCTCACCCTACCGCAAGAAAAGTCGGTGACAACGTGGAAGTTGACTCTCCCGTTTGGACACGTGTGTTCGACAATCGTCACCCGGGATTGCAGATTGCCGGTCGAACGGGCTTCAAAATTCGCATTTTGCACACTGTATTGGACGGATACCGTTTGAAGATGCTCCAAAAATGGCTGAGTTGGAACCGTGCCTGTCCGGTTGCCTGTCAATTTCGATTTTCGGAGCGCGGCTGTGTCGCAGACCAGCCGCAGCGCCTAAGGTCATGCTGCGGCTGACGCTTCGCGCACAGCCGCGCTTCGCACCCAAGCCGGATTTGTCATCCAACCGGATAGGGGCTGTTGGAACAATCTTAAATTGATTGAAACTTTTTGTCCTTTGTTTGTGTGTTTTGAGTAAGATGACCCTGAATAGCACAGGGATGAAGAATGACAGAAACGCACCAGTTCGAGGTGTTTATGAGCGCGTACCAGGACATGGTATATACGACTGCCGTACGACTTCTAGGAAATGAAGCCGAAGCGGAGGATATCTCCCAGGAAGTCTTCCTCAAAGCTTATGAGCGATTCAATGACCTCAGCAAAAGCCCAACGGTGGGTGGCTGGTTGAAAACAGTGACGCGCAACCTGTGCCTCAATCAT
Source organism: Verrucomicrobiota bacterium (assembly GCA_039933075.1). Classification (GTDB taxonomy): domain Bacteria; phylum Verrucomicrobiota; class Verrucomicrobiia; order Limisphaerales; family JACPZS01; genus JBDTOW01. The sequence goes on from JBDTOW010000773.1 coordinate 1,120, forward strand.
CTCTCGCGCTACCGGTCGCGCTGGCGCTTTTTCTCCGAGTTCGCGCTGGAGCAAAAGGAAGACGACCGCGAAATCGAGTTCGCTGCGCCGGACACCTTCGAACAGGATCTCGAAACCAAAGATAACCGGCGCCTTTTGGAAATGGCCCTGCAAAAATTGCCCACAACTCAGCGCGTCCCGCTCGTCCTTTACCATTTTGAAGATCTGGGTTACGAAGAAATCGCTGTCAAACTCCGGATCTCCCTCGGAAAAGTGAAAACAGACATTTTTCGCGGACGGGAAGCATTGCGCAAGAAACTACGGATGGAACTTGGAACCAATGCCGCTTTGGATGCGGAATTTCGCCCCCACGGAACGGTTGCCGCGGGGCAGCCGTCTCCCATGCCCGGGCATTAACAAACAACGTCGCTATGGACAACGAAGCTGAACGAAGACTTGCCGAACGAATCCATACGGAACTGCGACGATTGCCACCGTTGAAGGCGCCCGAAACACTCGCGGCGCGCGTCCTCGCAACGATTGAATCGAGAGCGCACCAACCCTGGTGGAGGAAATCCTGGATGAATTGGCCCTCCTCGGTGCGTCTGGCCTTTGTCGTGGGAGTCTGCGCGCTGGCGACTGGGTTCCTGTATCTGGGATTTCAGTTTGGCAGTGATAATCCAGCAGGCACCGCGATCACGAAGGTCTCGGAGTGGTTCGGATTTCTTGAGCCGTTGTGGAACCTCATCGCAGCGCTGGGAAACGCGTTCGTGCTCGTGCTCCGCGCGGGGGGACAACTGTTATTCTGGGGCACGGCAGCTTTCGTGGCCGCGATGTATTTGACCTGTGTCGGGCTGGGCACGCTCTGTTACCGCGTGGCGCTGAACAAGATTTGAAAACAATTATGAAATTATCACTGCAATGGAAGAAGCTCGGCTGGCTCGTGCTGATCGGACTTTCACTCGGAATGGGCGGCTTTCACGTAAAGGCGCAGGACGCCACCGAGGATAAAAAGCCCGAAGCCGAAGTCGCCAAGGACCCCGAAGTCGCCAAGGACCCCGAAGTCGCCAAGGACCCCGAAGTCGCCAGGGACCCCGAAGTCGCCAGGGACGCCAACGAAGATCAAAGCGAGCGAATCGTCGGGCCGCGAGTTCGTCGTCACCGCCGTCATGCCAGCGGCGAGGAAAGAGTTTCGATCATGCGGGACGTCGTCCTCAAGCCCGGCGAGCGGGCGAGTGAAGTCGTCGTGGTTTTCGGAAATGCTACCATCGATGGCGATGTGGACGGCGATGTGGTTGTGGTGGCGGGCAAGGCAACCATCAATGGAAAAGTGGGCGGCGAAGTCGTGCTTGTGCTTTCCTCCGCCGATTTAGGCCCTGACGCCGAGATCAACGGTCAAACTACCGTTGTTGGTGGTCCGCTCAATGCCGATCCAGGCGCCAAGCTTCTGGGCGGAAAACATGAAGTAAGCATTGGCGGTCACCTGCCCAACTTCGATTGGATAAAGGAGAATTTCGTCCAGGGAATCCTCCTCCGGCCCTTACCGCCTCGTGTGGGGTGGGTCTGGGTCATTGCGCTCTCCTTCTTCGCCATGCATCTCTTAGTGGCGCTGCTTTTGCCGCGGACAGTCCAGGTTTGCTCCGAGACTTTGCAGGCGCGACCGGTTCGCTCGTTCTTTGTGGGAATGCTGGTGTTCATTCTGTTCTTCCCATTGTTAGTGCTCCTTTTGCCCACCGTCATTGGCGCTCCGTTGTTGCTTTGCTCGCTCGTTGTCTCAGCGATACTGGGACGGGTGGCGCTGTATCGGACGACCGGTGGGCAGGTTGGCCGTCAGCTTGGCATCCAATCGATCGAGCAACCACTTGCGGCGTTCTGCGCGGGTACCGCCATTTTTTACGCGGCTTATATGGTACCTGTCCTGGGCTGGATCATTTGGTTTGTGATGATGCCGCTCGGTGTCGGTGCAGTGATCTTGTCAGCATTTGGTGGATTTCGACGCGAAGGACAAAAGACCAAACC
>JBDTOW010000774.1:0-3116 GCA_039933075.1 Verrucomicrobiota bacterium
TGGCTTCGTGAAAGTTTCCGTTAAAGGCCGCCGCCGGAATTACCGAACTGTCGCCTTTGACCGCGAAAAGAATTCGGTTCTTTTGATTGATCAGCGGTTGCTGCCCCACGAGTTCAAAGTTATCTCGGTTGGATGTTACAGGGAAACGGCGCAAGCGATCCAAGCTATGATTGTCCGCGGAGCTGGCGCTATTGGAGCCACGGCCGCATACGGCCTCGCCCAGGGCAGCCGCGCCTTTCGGGGCACCGCTTGTCGACTCTTTCTTCACCACGTCGAGCGCGTCTATCAGGTTCTCAAGACTGCCCGTCCAACCGCAGTCGATCTCGTGAATGCGATGAACCAGGTGCGGGCGGCGATGTGCCGCGGCAAGACCATTGCCGAGCAACAAACGCTTGCGCTGGCGGCGGCGGAGAGGTTCGCCGATGAAAACGTCGAACACTGCCGGGCGATCGGCGAACACGGCGCCCCGTTGGTTCGTGATGGCATGCGGGTGCTGACCCATTGCAACGCCGGGTGGCTGGCCTTTGTGGATATCGGGTCCGCCACCGCTCCGATGTACGCGGCTCAGGCGAAGGCCAGAAAATTTCATGTGTTTTGCGATGAGACCAGACCGCGCAGCCAGGGAGCCACGCTGACCGCCTGGGAACTGGCGCAACAAAAGATTCCACACCACATCATCGCTGACAGCGCGGCTGGCCATTTGATGCAGCGCGGCGAGATTGATCTGGTCCTGGTTGGCAGCGATCGCACCTTGGGGCGCACTGGCGAAGTCGCAAACAAGATCGGCACATACACTAAAGCCGTGCTGGCGAAGCGTCATGGGATTCCCTTCTATGTTGCCATTCCGCTCTCCACGCTTGATTGGGAATTAAAGTCGGGCTTTGAGATACCGATCGAAGAACGTCACGAGAGCGAAGTGCTCGGCGGATGGGGAGTCAATCAGCAGGGTCGCCGCGAATACCTGCGCGTCGCCAATCCTGAGAGTCACGCGCGAAATCCGGGCTTTGACGTGACGCCGCCGGATTTGATCACCGGAATTATTACGCCGCTTGGAATTTTCCGTCCGAAGGAATTATGGGCAAGACGCCACAAGCTGGGTTATCCGCTCACAAATGATTGACAGCGCCGGGGCAGCTTGCAGACTTCCCGGGTTGGTCGCGGCCTATTAACTCCTTCGTTTAATTGATTCACTGTCGACCCAGCGAGCCGACGAAGGGCCAGAGACCGCGTAAAAACAGGATCGCTGCTCCGAATTGGATGTCGACGCATGAGTGGTTCATCCTTGGTTTGCGTGATTGCTTTGGCGTTAATCCTCGCCAGGTGGGTAGCGGAACTATGGCTCGAACGTTTGAACCAGCGGAGCGCCCTCGAACATGCCAGCGCCGTTCCCGATGCTTTCAAAGAATCGATCGATCCCGCGGCCTACGCGAGGTCGGTCAAATACACGCTCGCCAAAAGCCAGCTCAGTCAAATTGAGGAGACTTGTGACACGATTATTCTCGTCATCGCGCTCTTCAGCGGCATCCTGCCGTGGGCATTCAATTTCGTTGTCACACGGCTCGGCAACTCAGTTCCGGCGATGGCAGGATTCCTGTTTGTAACGGGGCTGGTGCTGGCTTTGCCCGGGCTTCCCTTCGCCTGGTACTCGCAATTTCGGTTGGAAGAACGTTTTGGCTTCAACACGACAACGCCAAAACTGTGGTTGATCGATCGGCTCAAAGGATTGCTGCTTGCCATGGTCCTCGGCTATCCTTTGCTTATCCTCATCGTGAAGCTGGTCGAATGGACCGGCGCGCGGTGGTGGCTATGGGCGTGGGGGTCTTTGCTCGGATTTCAACTCCTGCTGATGGTTTTTGCGCCGATCCTGATCATGCCTTGGTTCAATAAATTCACGCCCTTGCCGGAGGGAGTTTTGCGGGAGCGCTTGCTCGCGCTCGCTCAACGAACGGGTTTCCAGGCGCGGAGCATTCAAGTCATGGACGGAAGCAAAAGGTCACGGCATTCCAACGCGTTCTTCACCGGCTTCGGCCGTTTCCGAAGGATTGTGTTATTCGATACGCTCATTCAACAGTTGACCGCAGCAGAACTGGAGGCTGTGCTGGCGCACGAAATCGGACACTACAAGAAAAGACACATCCCCAAAATGTTGGCCGCCTCGGCGGCAAGCTCATTGGTCGCATTTTACGCGCTGTCGGAGCTGGCGAAACAAGATTGGTTTTATCGCGCTTTTGGATTTGAACCGGTGAACATCGTTCCGGCTTTTATCCTCTTCGCCTTGGTAAGTGGAGTTTTCAGTTTTTGGTTCTCTCCGTTGTGGAACCTGTGGTCGCGGCGTTATGAATATCAGGCCGACAAATTTGCCGCGGAGACGATGCGCGAGATCATCTCACTCGAGGCCGCCTTACGGAAGCTTATTACGAAGAACCTGAGCAATTTGACACCCCATCCGTTTTACAGCGGATTCTATTATTCACACCCTACGCTGATGGAACGGGAAGAGGCTTTGGCGAGACTCTCGCTCTGAGTCAGCGCTTGTTTCCTGTCAGCCTCGTTTTAGGCCGCGGCCGTAGGGAGAGAACAACTGCCTGCTCCACCGTGCGCACACAATTTTCCGCACCAAACGGATTTTTCACGCGCATCAAACATCCCGGATCGTCACTCCACTCGCCGTCGACCAGGAAACGGTATTCGTGTGTGCCAGGCTCCAATGAAACAGTTGTTTTCCACGTGCCACTCTTTTGCTTTTTCAGTGGCACTGGGTTCTGCTCCCAATCAGTAAAGTCGCCCGTCAGCATCACGCTTCGGGCTTCGGGTGCCAAATAAGAGAAGGTTTCTATTTTTTTCTTTTGACCAGTCATTGTCTAAAAATCCGATTCCCCGGACAATAAGGTTTATTGCACCGTCCTGATCGTAAGGTAAGGACACGGTCTTGCCGGTCAAGTATGATCTGAAAGATTTCAACCTCTTGTGTCTCAATCTCCTGCGATTCAGATCGCCCGGCTGGCACCGAGCGGACGGACCACATCTACAACATTTTCACCGAAGCCGCCGACCAAGGCAGAGACGCTCACCTCAGCGAAATCAGGAACGCCAACAAGTCGCGAAAATCCTGCGTC
>JBDTOW010000775.1:0-3116 GCA_039933075.1 Verrucomicrobiota bacterium
GCGCGATAGTCAGGATAGTGTACTCTCACCAGCACTGAGCCCGATAATCACCACCATCAAAACAGCGGCGAGACCCAATCCGATGCGGAAAAACCGCAACATTCCAGATGACTCGCCGGCCGAGCGTGATGTCCGCCAGGCTGCCAGGATGCGCGCTTCCAGGGCGAAGCGTGGCGCGCACGGTTCCGGTTGTGGGACGCTCGCCGCGGCCTTGAACAGTCGTTTGAGAAGATTATCCGTGAGCTTCATAAGCCATTCCCATCCAAAAGGATTTCTAAATGTTTCCTCATTTTCAGTCGGGCGCGAAAGGCCCTGACTTTGACAAGCGACGCGTTCCAACCGGTGATCTCCCGGACTTCCCCAACCGTTCTCCCTTCCAAATGCATCAGCGTGATGACCAATCGATCAGCCGGGCTGAGGGCTTCGAGCAGCTTACCCACCAATTCCCTCGAAGCCAGGTTGTGGGACGGCTCCAGATCGTCCGTGGTCGAAGCCAGCGACTGCAGCACTCGTTCCTCTGCTTCGTTCAAATCGGCCCAGCGCAGTTCAGGCCGTACGCGTTCGGTGCTGATTTGATTCAAGCACGTATTCACCGCGATCCGGGAGACCCAATGTTCCAAGGGTACCCGCCCGGAAAATTGATCCAGCTTCGCAAAGAGTTTCATAAACACTGTCTGCACCAGGTCCTCTTCGCTCGTACGCCGAGGCAAGTTCGCCCGAACCACCTTGATTACCAGAGGAAAAAGGTGATTGAACAGAGCGCGCGCGGCAACTTCATCGCCCTGTTGCACCGAGCGCACCCAGGATTGGACATCCAATCCGCCTTCAGACATAAGCGCTCTCTCGACCACATCTCATTTCTGGTGACAGGCGAGCGCGACTAAGGTTACAAATTCCGAATTGTTCTCACAGTCGTGCCGCAAGTGAATGAGGATATAGGACGCCGGAGCGATCGTCGAGCCGCAGGTCGTGAAGTGTCCCTGCTCCAGCTTTCGCAGTCGTTCGACCGGGTCGAACCAAAGGAGGCCTGTCGATTTCCTGATGAATTATTCAGGCCTTGGCCCAAAGCCTGGCGGTCCGCCGCCGCGGAACGGTGCTAGGTCTTTGTTGATGCCGGCGCGCAGCTTGACGTCATCGAGTGAGCCGCCGTTATCCGTATCCCAACTCTTGAACCACTTGTCGAAGCCGTCGATAAATTCCTGCTTTGCAACCTCGTTGTCCTTGTCGCTGTCCAGCGTTTCCATGATTACGCCGCCCAGAAACATGCCCGGGCCGAATCCCCCCGGTCCTCCCGGCCCACCGCGACCTCCGCGACCTCCGCGTCCGCCCGGCCCGCCCGGCCCGAACCCGCTTAAAGTCTCGCCTTCTGATCTTCCCGCCACCTGATCGATTACCGACTGCGCGCGTGCTGTCACAAAGCCCTTGATTGGTTTCGCCGACTGCATGAACCCGCCCGGCCCGCCAAAGCGCGGACCTTCTCCGCCCTCGCCCCGTCCAGGGCGCGAACCGCCGCCACCCTCGTTCCGGCCCGTGCGCTGGCCGTCCCCACCGGGAGGGCCTCCACCGAACCCGCCAAAACGAGCGGGTTCGACGGGCTCGCCCGTGACGACTTTGTCAAAACGCGCAAGTTTTTCCTCCGACTCCTCAACAATAGCGGGTCGGATTGCTGCGGCAATTTCGTCCACCTGTTTCTGAAACCGTTCGGGCTTGAAGATCGTCTTGTTGAATTCAACGAGCTTGGCGAGGTAGAGTTTGTTGAACGCTTCAACCCTGAAGACGCGTTCCAGGAATCGGACCTCGCCTCGCCACGGCTTTCGAATGCTCAGGTTTTCTCGTTGTTCCTGGCTCCCAGTCATGCCGAACTGGCCGAATGAATGGTCGAGGTCCCAAGGCATAAACTGAAACTTATGCGTCTTCGGGTGGAGGTAAACGTAGAAATTTTGGCCCATTCCCAATATGCTATCCATCGTCGAAAGCCAGACCGTGACCGCCATGAAACGCGCGAATTCGTCCACGTCAAGATACTCGCCCAGCTTGGCGGCGAATTCCCTATCGTCAGCTTTCGTGACCAGCTTGCAGAAAGCAATGACCCGCTGCTCTTGCTCCGGCGTCAGCGCGGTTTTGGGATCGTAAGTTTGGTTGTATTTTTTCCAATCGTCGCCCAGGTCAGCAAAGAGATTTGGTGTGACCGGCTTGAAAATTGCGCCTTTCTTGCCGCCAAAGTTTTCCTCGGCGAAATTCTTGTCGATATCCTCGACCAGCGAATAAAGACCAAAATATTCTTTGTTATACTTGCCGGGGACGGTCACATACACGCGGGCATACGCCGTGCGCGGGGCTGGCACTCCGGCATCGCGAAAAAGCCGGTGCGACATTACTTCGTTCATCCAACTCGCATCGGTGACGTTGTTATGCAAATTAAGTTTGGAGACGCCCGCCAGCTTTTGGCCTTTGACAAAATGGCTGAGATCCATCTTGAACGAACGCTTCGACGATCCGCGGGACTGCATCCATGTCCCATTGCCTTTGTAGCGGACCGCCACATCTTTTAGTAGCTGCCCCTGAAATTCCACGTCCGCATGAACATACTTGAACTCGACCCCAGCGGCGGAAGCCAAGCCGTTTCGCGCGCCTTCCGATCCTTGCAGGTTCATGCCCATTCGACGCCCTCCTCCGCCTGCGCCCGGAGGCTCAACGCCAGGCGGCGCCAGCGTGGAGTTAAGGCCATTACGAAGTTGATCGGCGTTTAGCTTGCCGGCCTTTTCCTTGTCCCAATCCGCGAACCATTTTTCGGACAGCCCATGAAACTCATCTTTGGATAATTTGCCATCCTTGTTCCGATCGCCTTGTTCCAGGAAAGTCGGCGCAAGGAACATCGCCGGCCCGAAACCACCGGGACCGCCCGGACCGCCAAACGGCCCTCGGCCGCCCCCTTTCGGTTCCATGGCTTCCCACTGCTCCGGAGTAAATTTCAGATGGAAAGTCCAAATCCTGGAAATCTCATACAACTGGCCCGGCTTTTGCGCGTCTGAATCTTTGCTGGCATCGGCCGCACTCGCGATCAGGGTTAGACCCAGGAAAATTGTGAAAAAGACCGAGCGCATCTGGGCCATCGA
>JBDTOW010000776.1:0-3114 GCA_039933075.1 Verrucomicrobiota bacterium
GTGCAGACCGAAACCGTGGCCATCTTTTTTGGTCGTGAAACCGTGGGAAAAAATGCGCCCCAAGTTTTCTGCCGGGATGCCGGCGCCGTTGTCGCTTACAGCGATCCGGACGTGGTCATTCCCATTGGTCGCGCGGAGGACGAGTCTCTTTTCCGGACGGCCTGAATTGTCACAGGCTTGCTTGGCATTGGTAATCAGGTTGACGAGAATTTGCAGCACCTTGTGCTTGTCCACCGTGATTGGCGGCACTTCCGCGAATTCCCTGATGATCTGAATGTCGTGGCGGGTGAGGGCGCTCGAATTCATGCTCAAGGCGTCTTCCATGAGGTCGGTCACGGATAGCCTCTCCGTCACGCCGGACACTTTCGCAAAATTTTATCCAGGCTCGAAACCTTGGACTTCTTCGCGGCACTCGTCAGCAAGCTGGTCGAGATGTTGACGCTGTTCAGCACATTGCCCACGTTGTGAAGCACGTTGGTCGCGACTTCTTCCTGGTGCTGCCTGGCACGACTTATCTCGGTAACGTCCTGGGCGGTGCCAAAGATTTTGACCGCGCGACCACCGCCAGCCAGAACCACGTCACCGCGTTGGTGAACGATTCGTTCGGTCCCGTCCTGGCGGATGATGCGTTGCTCAAAACTGAAGGGCCGTCCGTCTTGAAGCGCTTTTTGAAACACCGCGTCAGAAAAGCTGCGATCTTCCGGATGGACGAAGCTGAGAGCGACTTCATGGCTGGCTTCAAATTCCCGGCATTCGAAACCGTGGATGCGATAATTCTCATCGGACCAGGAAACCTTATTCCTGGGGATGTCCCATTCCCAACTGCCGATGCGCGCGATTTTTTGAGCCGCGGCAAGTTGCGCCTCACTGTTTCGAAGTTCGGCCTCGGCGCGATTGCGCTCGACGATTTCAGCTTCCAAGGTGCGATTGGCAGTCTGCAAATCGGCGGCCTGCTGACGCAACGGCCCGCTGATGCTCCGGGTAATGAAGGTCACGAAGCTGATGGCTGCGAGCAGGGCGAGCGCCGTTACCATCAAGCTTCTCGTCCTCCTGTTTGCATAAGCCTCGATTCGCTTCTGAAGCAGTATATCAAGCTCTTGATCGGCAATCTTCCACAGTTTGAAACTCGCCTCGCGTGCTTTGCTCCCCGCCGCGAGAAATTCCACGTCCGTCACGTCCAATTTCTCCGAACTGACCAGCCGCTTAGTCAAGTTGATGAACGTCTCCACCGAGGCTGTGTATTCGTTGAGCGCCGGCGGCACCCGGGCCTGGAGAGTCGCGCTGCTGCCGTAAAAGTTCGCGTCTTCGTTCAACGCGGTTTGCAGGCTGCCGTTGATCCGATCCAAATCCGCTTCTTTCAGCAACGTGGCGTGAATCGCTAGTTGCTGGCGTTCCGGATTGGAAATGGTTTGCCGGCGGATGATGGCTTCGCCCTCGGACAAGACCGTCGCGAGGCGATCTTGGGTTGCGGGCAACGCCAGCAGAGTCGCGTCCATCACGTAGTAGCTGTCCAGATCAGGATCGAGGATGAGATTGGACAGGTCGCCAGCGTGAGTAATCATGGTTCGCACATCGGTCCTTAAGTGCATGTGCTGTGCCGCGAGAGCTTCCGCTGTAAGTTGACTGAGGCCGGCCTTCAAATCCCGCCACTCCTTTCTGACGATGCGAACGTGGTAATGCTCCCGTTTGCGCTTGGCCAAGCCTTCCTGAGTAAACTGAAGGTCAATGCCAATCCGCGCATCCACGGCCTCCAGCGCGTCAAAGGCTGTTTCGATTTGAGCCTGCTTGAGGGAAAGCTCCTCGCCCACCTGCGCCTGGCCGTCGAGCCCCCCTTGCGCGAGCAAGCCATGCTGTGGAAGCAGCTCCAGCAGCTCTTCCAGCGGACGCTGATAGTCGTTGCCCTTCTTCTCCAGTTGCGCGAAGTGGATGGTTTCGTTGATGCCGGTGATGAACAGATAAAGCATCAGGGAATCCGGCATCACAAAGAAGATGCTGATCAGCATCAGTTTTTGTGAGACCTTCAATCTATTGAACCATGTTTTCATGTCGGGCATCGTTCAAGCCATGCAGGCGAAGCAAGTGCGTCAGGCTGCAACTGCTCTGCTTCATTCGATGGCAGGGGGGCTTTCATCCAAGCGGACTCTTTTCCGTATCTGATAAATCTCGGTTGGGCGGTTCGGAGGGCAACACCAGCGTAAACGTCGCGCCTCGCCCAACGCCCTCGCTATGGACGCTAAGTGAACCACCCATCTCCTTCGCCGCCAGCGCGCCGCTGTGCAGACCGAAGCCGTGGCCGTCTTTTTTGGTGGTAAAACCGTGGTTGAAAAGGCGCGTCAAGTTTTCCACTGGAATCCCAATTCCATTATCAATCACGGATATCTTGACCAGGGCGTCGCCGTTGGCCACGCGCACTGTCAGCAGTTTGTCCGCGCGATCGGATTCCTGGCAGGCGTGCTTGGCGTTACGCACCAGGTTTACCAGAATTTGCAGAATCTTGTGCTTTTCGACGTTCATCGGCGGCACCTTTTCAAATTCGCGAATGAGTTTCACTTTGTGACGGCTCAAGGCCCCGATGTTCATGCGCAAGCTGTCCTCGATCAGATCAGTGATATCTACGATCTCTTTGACACCAGAAACCATGGCGTGACTTTGTTGCATCGCCACAATCTCCTTGATGTGCTCGATGTTCCCGCGGAGTAATTCCAGTTCCTGGACGGTCGCCTTTTGGTCGGCCAGAAGGTATTCGGAAAGTTGACCCAGATAAGCCGGTAGCTGCTTGCCCTTGGGGTCGGAAGTGATAAACGTCCCGAGGTCCTGGTCGTGTTCCCGTAGCAAGCCGACCACTTTGGCCAGGCTGGAAGTCTTGGACTTCTTCACGCTGTCAATCACAAGGCTCGCCGAGACATTGACGCTGTTAAGCACATTGCCGACGTTATGGAGCACGTTGGTGGCAATTTCCGCCATGCCGCCGAGGCGGGAAGCTTCCACCAGTTGCTTGTGGGTGTTTTCCAGTTCCCGAGTCCGTTCCTCCACGCGCTTTTCCAATTGGTCCCGACCCGTTTGCAAGGCGGTGTCACGCGCGATGGGGTCGCTGTCGTGATCGCGCAAAAGTTG
>JBDTOW010000777.1:0-3112 GCA_039933075.1 Verrucomicrobiota bacterium
AGTCGGCTTGGCAAAATAATAATTGACCCCGCCCACAACCCCGTACGAATAGTCGGGCAACTGTTCGGGATATTGCGGCGCGAATTCCGAGGCGACCGTCGTGCCATCGGGCTGCACCAGCGCCAGATATTCTCCTTGAGCCGCGAGGCTGAAATTGGCATGCAGCTGCGCGCCGGCGGCCGCACGGTCCTTTCCCGACGCGAACACGACGAGATAGCCGTTCGCGTCCAAACTCACGCTGGGAAACTTCCACTTGTTCAACTGGGTGTCCGAGTCCGTGAGGTACCAATCGGCGAGGTTCACTGGGATCGACCCGGAATTGTGAATCTCGATCCAGTCGGAGTAATCACCGTCCTGGTCGGCCAGGATCCTGGTGTTGCTGGCCATGAATTCACTGATAAGCACCTGACTCTGCGCGCTCGCCGAGCCAGCCCAAACAACCAGGATCGCCCGGCAAATCCAAAGACAAGAATTAAACTTCATTCAGCGAAACTTTAGGAGTTGTACAACCAACGGGAACCAAACGAGCAACGGGTCTCACGTCGAGGGAGCGAACCCAATCGTGTTAAAGTGGAGAACGTCGAAATCTCATCGGCCGCCACGGTCACTGGCGAGAAAAAGCCCTGCAGCGACTCGATGAATATAGCGCTGACCCATCTCGCGGTTTGTTCACTCCATGTAAATACATCAGAACCGCGAATATGCCAAGTGAAAGCCACGGATTTGCTGATGTGTCCGACGTAAAAGTCCACGTGCCATTCGAGCAGGTACCCGTTCAACGGAACAATTCGCGATCACAGGTCTGAAAGTTTCATATCTGAAAGTTTCATTGGCAACGACCTGCTTCTTAACTAACCTGCCGATGAGTTCGATCTGGGAAGCGGACCAGTCATTATTGCGCATGTTTGCCTTTATCATCTCGGACCTGGCCAACCTGGAAGGCTTTTTGCGGCAGCCTTGGTTCTGGCTGATCACCGCTTTTCAGATTTGGATGCTGGTTGACGCGATTCGCCGCGAGGAATGGGTCTGGGCGGTCTTAATTTTTCTATTCTCCGGTCTGACCGCGTTCTTCTATTATCTGATGGTCTATCGGAGTTCGCCATCGATGACTCAGGGCTTCCAGTTGCCGGGCGCTCACGAACGCAAACGGATCAAGGAGCTGGAAGCGCAGATTCATCACCTGGACAAAGCGCATCATCACTCGCAACTCGGTGACGTTTATTTTCAACAAGGCAAATTGGAAAAAGCAGAAGCTTACTACCGTGCGGCGATGGAGCGGGACCCAAACGACATCGACACACGGGCACACTTGGGTCAAGGTCTTCTTCGGCTACAAAGGGCGACCGAAGCGCGACCCTTGCTTGAGGCCGTCTGCGTACAGAATCCGAAGCATGATTACGGCCATACGATGATGGCATTCGCCGAAACGTTGACCGCGCTCGGCCAGCAGGATGCCGCAATCGCGGTCTGGCAACGAGTGCTGGAGAATCATTCTTACGCCCGCGCGCGGGTCCAATTGGCCGAGCTGTATGTGGCCAAAAAGCAGCTTGACCCGGCTCGCGCTCAGTTGACCGAAGCGCTTGAGGACGGGGCCTACGCGCCGAAATTCGACCGGCATCGCGATCGGATCTGGATGAAGCGCGCGAAAAAGTTGATCGGTCAGCTCTGACAGCCCGTTAATCTAATGGACGTTCAGCGCGGCGGTTGAGAGCGCCAGTCCTCGAGCGACAAGAACTGTTCCACGTTCGGGACAAATCCAACGCCAAATGGTTGCGAGTGAAGTGAGGTGATGTCGATGGTTCCGGACTCGATCGTCAGCGTCGGCCAGCCCGCCGCGCTTCGGTGATAGAGATCACTGTGATGAGTTAAAACCTGCTCCTGAATCGGCTTTGGAAACTGGGAGAGTCCGGCATTGTAATGGTGCCCGTTTCTTTCCACGCTGCGAATACCCAAAGTCGCCATGACGGTCAAGTCCTGAAGCAGCGCCACGGGGCCGATGTTGCACAGGTCTTCGCCGCTCATGACGAACCGCCGCTCTGGCTGCGCTTTCTGTTCGTGGGCGAGGAGGGAACAATTGGCAATGCCTTTGAAGATGCCTTTACAGTTCTTATGGCTAGTGCCGGCGTAGCCCAGTTGCAGTGCCACGGGCAGGCTTTCCAGCGTCGCATCGGATTCATCGATGATAATCGGCGGCCGGTCTCGCCATTGTTGGAACTCGAGGGCGATGCCCGGCTGCAGAGCAACGTCGCGATGCAGCGGTTGTTCAACGAAAAGAAGCCGCTGAAGAAACGAATGCAATTGGGGTGATTTCTGCACGGATTCCCAAAACGTCCGGAGCGCCGCGATTGACTTGAACTGTTCGTTTCCATCAAGGCTGAAGGCATAATCCGCGGGCGCGTTTTGTTCGATGAGAGCAGCGATGCGTTCAAGCCGATCAATATCTCGCTCGAGGTCACCGTTTACCTTGATTTTAAAGTGACGCAAACCGTAAGTCGTAATGCACCCCGCCAATGACTGCGGCAACCCGTCATTCAAACGTTCTGCTTCGGCGATGTCCGAATCGGCCAAGGGATCAGCGAGACCTACTGTGTGTCGGATGATCAATCGGTCAAGCGGCTGGGCGGGCAAGAAATCGGCGGTGGTCAAGCCGCGCAAGCTCGGATGGATCGCATCCAGGCGCAGGCCCAGTTGTCCGCTTTTCAGTGCGCGCGCGAACGGCTGATTCAGCGCCCGGCAAACCGCTTCGATCAACGCCCGCTCCACCATCGAGCAACCGAAATTGGTCAGCAACGGAGGAAGATGATTCACGCCGCCCCACCTGAGCTGTTTTTCGTAAAGCTGTTGCCAGATCTCGAAGGCGTCCGCGCCCTCGAGTCCCTCGCTGAACTTGAGCGCGTGTTGGATGACCGACAACATTTCTTCGACTTCCTTTTCCACGGATTTTGCCGGATCCTTGGTGAACCATTTTGGCGGGAGCAAATCGGCGCTGATGCCCACCGTCGTGCGCCCCGCCACTTCGACCTGGAGACGGACAAAAAGCTGAGGGACCGACACCATCGTGGCGATTCCGTATTTGAACGGCATTCGGGTCCGTAAATTCATCAATCGAATC
>JBDTOW010000778.1:0-3106 GCA_039933075.1 Verrucomicrobiota bacterium
CAAAAAAACCAGTGCGATGCCGTTGCCATACTTAATTGTTACCACACCAATGAAACGTTGTTTTCAGTCAGGTTGCCTGCCTTCGCTCATACCGTCAGATTAGTCGACGTCTCTCCACTCAACGTGAGCGACGCTTCCAACACAACACGCGCGGCCACAGAAGCGATCGCCTCGGCCTGGACAAGATTCCCCAGCCGGCCATTGATCGAGGCCTCCACGCGGATGACTTCGCCGGGCGTCACCGCTCCGAGAATTTTTACATTTCGCAAGGCGGCCAGCCTAAGTTCGCGCAGTGGTGGAATGTTCGGATCGCTTTGCGCGACGACGCCAGCGAGTTGTGCGGCAGCCTCGACCAGCAGCACGCCTGGAAATATCGGCTCACCGGGGAAATGTCCGCGCAAAAAATACTCGTCACCGCGTACGGCATATTCCCCCACGCCGCGCTGCCCCGGTTCGAGGCTCACCAGGCGATCGACGAAACGAAATTCGGGACCGTGCGGCAGGCGTTTGAGCGCTTCGGCGTGCTTTGAGTTCATCCGAATGTGTCCAGATTATTTTTTTAACGGTTCAATGACTTGAAAATCGTTGCCAAACTTCGGAGTGAACAAGGCCTCATCCAGCTTTGGGTTCAATACCGCGTTGGTGAAATCGTTGCGCATGGTTGAACCGTCAGCAAACCGGAGCTCGGTAGCCAAGAGCGAGAAATCGTTTGTCGCGAACGCGACCGTGATCTGCGGCATCATCCGGCGCGCGCCCGCAGCCCGGGGCTGCATCACTATCTCACAAACCCCGTTTGTCGTGTCGGCTGACAGCACGCGAAATCGGGATTCGAGCTCACCCTGGTTGCGTGGAAAACCGGCTTCCAGCAGCGCAAGCGTCTCTTTCCACGGACCATTCTGAGCGCCCGTCAGCGGATATTTCTCGATCCGTTTCAGCCGCGGATAAATGACCGCCATTTCATCCGGTTGACGAACCGCGATGGTTTGCGCGGGATTGCCCAGCTCCCAACGAAAACGATTCGGCGCGGCAAACCAGACGCGTCCGGTCCCAGTCAACGGTTGTGTCAACGATTTCAACATTCGCGTTTGCGTAAAGTTCGCCGACCAGGTTTGAATGTTGGCTTGAGCGGCGAGCCAGGCAGTCACCGACGCATTCAGGTTGGCCGCTCGCACAATCATTTGTCCTCCGATAAACAGCACAAAAACAAACGTCATGATTCGCTTCGCGGGTTGAGTGGCAAGCGTGATAAAGCTTCCAATTCGCCGGCCGGCTCTCCGCGCCAGTCCGCATTTCTCACCCGAACGGGATAAACCTGATAAGGTGCGGCCAGCGACACGTTGGCGGCAATCCAGCTTTCGCCGGGAAAGATGCTGGCGGCCCGCTTCCGTCCCTTCAATCTCGCGCGTTTCCAAATTGATTCTGATGGTTGTCATGATTGTAGGACAGGCGTCTCGCCTGTCAGCCGCGGTGCAGCCGAGGCTCTATTGCGAACAAACCTGCGCGGCACTCCGTGCGCGCAGAGGCAGGCAAGACGCCTGTCCTACGTTATCTGCAATTGCGCTGATTCGGGCGGTTCGCGCCGGGAACGGCGAGCTACCCGTTCGGCCAGATGGGAATAAAGTGATACCATTGGTCGAGATGATGGTGAATGACCGGTTCAAAAGCACGCATGATTTCCTGGGTGAGCTTGTGGCGCTCCTCACGTTGGCGAAGGCTTCCACGGTCGTAAGGGACGAGTGGCAAGATATGCGCGGCGTAACCCCGCGGGGTCCGCGGCAAGTACACCGGGAGCAACCCGCAACCGGAGGCCCGTGCGAGTTCCGCGGCGGCGATCGACGCGGCGAAGGGCCGCCCAAATAATTCGACAGTGACAGCGCTGGTTGCCGGGGGTCGATCGATCAGCAAGGCAACAATCGCGCCGCCTTCCAGCCGGCGAACGATCTCCAGGAAGGCGAATGGATCGCGCCCGATGACGAGCGTTTCGATTCCCCAGCGCGCGCGTGACGTCTGGCGCAGCTCGGTCAGCGGGTCGTGCGGTTCGGCAAGGGTGATGACCAACAGGTCGACCCCGCGTCGCGCCAGAAGCGGGGCGCCGAACTCCCAGTTGCCCAAATGGGGAGTGAGCAAGAGCACCCCTCGCTTTTCGGTCCTTGCCGTTTGAAAATGCTCCCAGCCAGTCAATTCTCCAAAAAGATCGTCGATCGGCAACCCGCCTTCGTAGCGCCAAAGATCCGCGAGCTTTTGAGCGAATTGCCGAAACAGTTCGCGGCTGATCTTCTCGGCCTGTAGCCGATTGCCATCGACAACCGGAAGCAAGTTTTGAATTACGATTTCGCGACGGCGAACACAAAGCCTCCAGTACATGTTTCCGAGCGTCTTGCTCAGCCGGCTGCAGGCGCCGGGTGAAAGTTTGGGCGCGATCGCCAGCCCCAGCCGCCAAACCTCCGCGCGGTACAGGGAAGATGGCCGGTTGAGCGCTGATGATCCAGAAATCGTGCCAGGTATCCAAAACATTTTCGTGAAAATCAGAGCATTGTCAGTGAATCCGTCCGCACCCCGCCGCTTCTGGCAGAGCCGTGCGTGATCCGTATCAGATCTTCAGAACCAATAAGGCCGTCTTCCCGTCATGGCGCAAGATAGCCTTCCAACGATTCGCCGGTGGACCGATTCTCCAGGCGCCAGCCCTGGTTCTCGAATCGCACCCACGACAAGTCTCTCGGCGGACGATCGCCCTGGAGGCAATGCGGAAGGTGAAGCCAGATCAATTGCGCCGGTCGTCGGCCGCGGCCAGAATAAACCTTGTTCTGAGGCACGAACTGAACCTGCCAACAGTCGATCATTATTTGAGCGACGACGAATGGCAGCGGCGTCTTGGTAAACTGCACGAGCGACCGGCCGTCGGGATGCATCGCGACCACGAGTTCGCCAGCGATCTCCGGCGCGCTTCGGCGGGAACGCCAAACAGCTTGCCCTTGCTGAACGTTCCAACCCGCTTCCTGCAGGTTCACGGGGGCCAAAGGAGTCGCGGTTCGACACCCGGCCAGCAGGAAAAAAGCCAGCAGCGGCCAAAGAACTTTGAAAAACAACTGCGCTGCTCCGACCGAGG
>JBDTOW010000779.1:0-3089 GCA_039933075.1 Verrucomicrobiota bacterium
ACATTTATGGCGCAAAACGACCTGACTGACAAGGTAGCTCCTCTATGCTTTAGCTTATATCTCAACGGTTCGTGCAATTCCTGGTGCCAATATCAGTTGCTGTCTAGTGATCCAGCATTTAGCCCAGTCTTTTGACTCGTATGACTACGATTGTTTTTGGCTCTTTACCGGCTGGATCAGGCGGCTAAACTGTGTCAATCACTAGCACGTTGAATCCATGAATGCGAGTTTGCAATTCACAGTTAACGGAAAATCCAAGCGCGTCTCGACGGATCCTCGCCGCACATTGCTGGACGTTCTCCGTGAAGATCTCGGTCTCACCGGGACAAAATACGGCTGCGGAGAAGGCCAATGCCGCGCTTGCACCGTGTTGCTTGATGGCACCCCGACTCGATCCTGTTTGACTGAGATCACCGAGGTCCAGGGCCGCAAAGTTGAAACGATCGAGGCATTGGCCCGGGACGGTAATTTGCATCCCGTTCAACAGGCGTTCCTCAAGGAAAACGCCATGCAATGTGGGTATTGTGTCCCCGGCATGATCCTCACAACGGTCGGGCTGCTGAAGCGCAATCCAAATCCGACCCAGGTCCAGATCATCGACGCCTTGAACGGGAATCTCTGCCGATGCTGCGGCTATGTGAACATTATTAAAGCGGTTGAGCGCGCCGCGCAATCGAGCAAGGAGGCGATTTCCAAATGAGTGCGCCGCGACCCGAACACGAGTTTCCCGAACCGGAACGCTACGAACTTCACGAAGGACCGTTTTATCATTTTGAAATCAGCCGGCGGGAGTTTGTCCAGGTGTTGGGTGCCGGGATCCTGATTTCCGTGGCTGTCCCGACCGCGTTCGCGCAGCGCCCCGGACGCGGTGAATCCTCGGCAAAACTGGCGCAAAGATTGCACCTCGGCGCTGACGGCGTGATCACGGTCTTCACCAGCAAAGTTGAAGTTGGCCAGGGTTCGCGCACGCAACTTACTCAGGCTGCAGCAGAAGAGCTTCGAGTCAGGGTCGATCGGATTCGGCTGATCATGGCCGATACCGCGGTGGTTCCGAACGACGGCGGCACTGCGGGAAGTCAGACCACGCCGTCCACCGTCCCTGCCATTCGCAAGGCTTGCGCAGCCGCCCGCGAACTGCTTCTGGACACAGCCGCGACTAACTTCAATGTCGATCCGAAGAGCCTGTCGGTTCGCGATGGCAATGTCGAAGGCCTCGGCTCGGGCCGCCAATTCACTTACGCCGATCTCGGCGGCGAGAAGCACGCCGAAGCGCTCAAACGCGACGTCGCTCTCGGAGTCACCGTTACTGAGGTCGCTCAATGGAAGGTCCTCGGCACACCGGTTGCCCGTGTCGGTGGAACCGAGATCGTAACTGGCGCTCACCGGTATCCGTCCGACATCGCCCGGCCCGGAATGCTCTACGGCAAAGTGCTTCGTCCGCCGTCTTATGGCGCGCAATTGATTGAGATCGATCTCGCGCCCGCCCGCGCCATGGCCGATGTTTCGGCCGTTCGCGATGGGGATTTCGTCGGATTCGCTGCGCCAACCTCTTTCGCCGCGGAACGCGCTCGAGAAGAAACAGCGAAAAGTGCCAAATGGAATACGGCGCCGCATCCGTCAAGCGACGAACTCTACGTCTATCTTCGAGCCCATGCCTCATCGGAACGATCGCGTCGGGACAAGAAAGGTTCGCCGGAGGAAGCGTTCAAGGCCGCCGGCAAGGTGCTTCGCGAAAGCTATCACATTGCTTACATCCAACACGCCCCGATGGAGCCGAGAGCCGCCGTCGCGGAGTGGACCAATGACCAGCTCACGGTTTGGACGGGCACTCAGCAGCCGGCCCGAGTGCAGGATGATTTGGCGAAAGCGTTGCGTATTCCTCGCGAACGTGTGCGGGTAATCGTCCCGGATACCGGCGGAGGTTTCGGGGGTAAACATTCGGGGGAAGTCGCGGTGGAAGCGGCGCGGCTGGCTATGGCAGCGAAGAAACCGGTGTCCGTTCGCTGGAGCCGCGAAGATGAGTTCACCTGGGCCTATTTCCGGCCAGCGGGAGTGATTGATGTCGCAGGTGCTCTGGACGAGAAAGGCACATTGGTCGCGTGGGAGCATGTCAACTTCAATTCCGGTGCCTCGGCCATCGGAACGCCGTACCAGATTCCGAATGTCGCGACCGAGTTCAAAGCCTGCGAAGCGCCCTTGCGCAGCGGTTCCTATCGCGCACTGGCGGCTACGGGCAACACCTTCGCGCGCGAATCGTTCATGGATGAGTTGGCAGCGGCAGCCGACAGCGATCCGCTGGAGTTTCGACTGTGCCATTTGAAGAATGAGCGGCAGCGAGCCGTCCTCGTGGCGGCGGCCGAATTGTTCGGTTGGAAAACGGAATGGAAAAAGAATTCAGCGCGGCAGAAAATCGGCGTGGGTTTGGCGTGCGGCACCGAAAAGGGCTCGTACGTCGCCTGCTGCGCCAAGATCGAGGTGGATGAACGCGACGGAACGTTTAATGTGCTGAAGGTTAGCGAAGCTTTCGAGTGTGGCGCGATTCAGAATCCCGGCAACCTGCGGGCACAAGTCGAAGGCTGCATCATCATGGGACTTGGCGGCGCATTGCGCGAAGAAATCCGTTTCCAGGACGGCAAGATTCTGAACCCGAAGTTTTCGCAATACCACGTGCCGCGCTTCAAGGACGTCCCGCAGATTGAAACGGTTCTGCTCAATCGACCGGATCTTCCGTCGGTCGGCGCTGGCGAAACGCCCATTATCGGAATTGCGCCCGCCATCGCGAACGCCCTGTTTAACTCGGCCCAAACGCGAATCCGATCTTTGCCGATCCGGAATTCGGGCTATCACGCCGCAGGGTAGCATCGACCTCCAAATCAGACGCGCATCGGGGCCATGAACCATTTGACCGAGGTAGGGCGCGTCACTCCGTGCGCGCCGTCCTTTGCACTGTAGGAAGGCGTGGTTGCAGGCGTCGGCGCGCAGAGGACTGCTCGCCCTACCTTTCGGTTCATGGAGAGCTTCGATATCCAACGAATGGACGCGCATGGGTGCCATGAACCAGGAATCCCCCTCACCCGTCCTGCGGACAC
>JBDTOW010000780.1:0-3083 GCA_039933075.1 Verrucomicrobiota bacterium
CATCCAAATGAAGGCGCAGTCCCTTGCCGATCATGAATTCCCCGGAGGCAAGGTTTGGCGCGCGTGATTTGCTTTGAGGTTTTTGGGTTGGCGGGTTATCAACGCAGCGATTTTTTACCATGCCAGACCCAGACCTGTTAGGCCCAAAACTTTCAAACGTATTTTCCGAGCTCAAAGCTTATGGCCTTTGATTCCTCACGCGACTTTGTCGTCGCCCTGGAGCGCGCGGGTGAGCTGATCCGCATCTCACCGCCCGTCGCTACGGAATTGGAGATCACCGAACTTGCCGACCGTCAAATGAAGTCCCCGGGCGGTGGAAAAGCTCTGCTGATCGAGCAGCCCACCATTAACGGCCAGGTCTCGCCCTTTCCTGTCGCGATCAACACGCTTGGTTCCTGGAAGCGCATGGCTCTGAGCCTGGGCGTAAATTCCGTGGACGAAATCGCTGCGGAGCTCGGCTCACTGATGAAAGCCAGACCGCCGACTAGTTTCCGGGAAACCCTCAAGCTGCTCGGCACCGCGCTCGAACTACGCCATGCGAAACCAAAGCTCGTGAAAGACGGCCCGTGCAAGGAAGTCATCCAAAAGTTTGAGGCCCCGCCGACGCGCACCGAGGCGTGGCCGCCCGCGCCGGAGATTCTTCGTCAGAGCGTCGGAGCGTCAGAGCGTCAGAGCGCAGAACCCGCTGACGCTCCCACGCTCCCACGCTCCCACGCTCCCACGCTCCTCAACCTGCCCATCCAAAAATGCTGGCCCCTCGACGGCGGCCGTTTCATCACGCTCCCCTGCGTCGTCACCAAGGATCCCGACACCGGCGAGCGCAACGTCGGCATGTATCGCATCCAGATTTACGACGACCGCACCACCGGCATGCACTGGCAGCTCCAGAAAGTCGGCGCGCGTCACGGCCGCCGTTACTACGAAACCGGTACGCGCATGCCCGTTGCGATCTTCCTCGGTGGCGATCCCGTGTTCGCTTTCTGCGCCACGGCGCCTTTGCCCGATGGCCTCGATGAATTTCTTCTTGCTGGTTACTTGCGCAAAAAATCCGTCGAACTTGTCAAATGCGAGACCAACGATCTCGAAGTCCCGGCCAACGCCGACTTCGTCATCGAGGGCTACGTCGACCCGAAAGAGCCGCTGCGCGAGGAAGGCCCGTTCGGCGACCACACCGGCTACTACTCGTTGCCCGAGCTTTATCCGGTCTTTCACATCACGGCGATTACTCATCGCAAGAATGCGCTTTATCCGGCGACGATTGTGGGCATCCCACCGATGGAGGATTTTTACATCGGCAGCGCGAGCGTGCGGCTCTTTCTGCCGGTGTTCAAAATGAACTTCCCCGAGATCGTGGATATCGCGTTGCCGGCGGAAGGTGTGTTCCACAACCTCGTATTCGTCTCCATCAAAAAAACCTACCCGATGCAGGCTTACAAGATCATGCACGGCCTCTGGGGGATGGGCCAGATGATGTTCACCAAATACATCGTGGTGGTGGATGCCGACGTTGACGTGCACAATACCAGCGAAGTCCTCTTCCGCCTCTGTGCCTGCACCGATCCGCAACGCGACAGCATTTTCACCAAAGGCCCCGCCGACGTCCTCGACCACGCCACTTCTGAAATTGCCATCGGCAGCAAGGTCGGCATCGACGCGACGAAGAAACTCCCCGGTGAGGGTTTCAAACGTCCGTGGCCGCCGATCATTAAGATGGATGAAGCGGTGAAGGCGAAAGTGGAACGAATCATGAAGGGTCAACGCTGAACGACAAACGAGCGAGTACCATGGACGGCAATGATAGTCAGCTCGCGATTCCCTCACCACCATCAGGGGAGAGGGTTAGGGTGAGGGGGCAACTCGGCAAACACCGCGCCCGCACCGCCATTGCCCAAATGAACATGACGAAGAGACTGCCCGGCGAAGGATTCAAAAGTCCCTGGCCGCCGATCATTAAGATGGATGAAGCGGTGCGCAGGAAAATCGATGCGCTCCTCGGAGGCTGACCCGTGGCGGCCCCAATGCGCGAAGATGAAAACCGTGTCGCGCTCGTGACTGGCGGCGCATCCGGAATTGGCCGTGCCCTGTGCGAAAAACTTGCCACCGACGGTGCATTCGTTGTTGTCGCTGATATCAATTTCCCGGGAGCGGAGGAAGTCGCGGCGGCCATTCGGCAGCGCGCGGGTCGCGCCACGGCGGTTCTCCTGGACGTTTCGCGCGAGGCGGAATTCCAGAAAGTGGTGAACGACATCTTCGCTGCACACGGACGCCTTGATTACCTGTTCAACAATGCCGCGGTCGCCATCGTCGGTGAATTCCGCGATGGGAACGTCGCGGACTTCCGTCGAGTGGTGGACGTGAACCTGTTCGGCGTGGTGCATGGCACGATGGCGGCGTATCGCGTCATGCTGCGGCAAGGCTTCGGGCACATCATGAATATTTCGTCCGTGACCGGTTTGATGCCGACGCCGATTCTCACGGCCTACAGCACCACCAAATGGGCCATCGTTGGTTTCTCGACGGCCCTGCGCGCGGAGGCAGCCGGGTTGGGAGTGAAGGTTAGCGTCGCCTGTCCTGGCCTGGTGCGAACGGACATTGGGGAACACAATGTGTACTGGAACGTGCGCAAGGAGGACCACCTGGCACAGCTTCCGTTGCGCTGGGCCGTTGAGCCGGGACAGGTCGCGAAAGCAATTCTGCGCGGCGTGGCGCGTAACCAGGAGATCATTGTGTATCCCTTCTCCGGCCGCGTTGCGTGGTGGATTTATCGGGCGTGCCCGTCGGTTTTGGCGCCGGTGATGCGTCGAATGTTGCAACGCTACCGTGTCTTGCGACTCAAACCGTGAACCTTGAGGCTTCGATGAATCCTTCCAGGTGAGATCCAGGAGTGACGGTCAGGCGCACCGCCCGGCCTTGCGGATAGTTATTTCGTCCCAATGCTTGCATGTCGAGAGCTGTGTCAATTCATACACCTGCCAGCTTACGGGAGCGTCGCGGTGGGCAAGCCCCAGGCGCAGTATGGATCCAAGAAAGCCAGCAGCAAAGGGGCGGGGACGGCCTCGTCCCCGCAAAGCAGTATTTTACAG
>JBDTOW010000781.1:0-3083 GCA_039933075.1 Verrucomicrobiota bacterium
CTGGCATCCGCGACGGTGAAGGGGAAGATCTATGCCATTGGCGGACACACCGGGGTGACTTGGATTGAGCCTGCGGGAACGATCTATGCCACTGTTGAGGAATTTGCGTTACCAGCCGCCGCCGCACCGCAGTTGACCATTCAGAAATCGGTCCTTCTCTCCTGGAAACAGAGCGCCACAGATTATGTCGTGCAAAGCGCTTCATCTCCCGAGGGACCATGGACGAAGTTGGCGGAGTCCGAGAGTCGAATGGTCGGTGATGAAGTTCATATGACGGTTATTCAGAAGGGGGCGGCTCAGTTCTTTCGACTGTCAGTAACTCCTTGAGCAGTTCAACCGCAGAGGATGCAGCACGGCGAAGCCGCAAACCAACACAACCACGGATGACACGGATCACACGGATGAGAACACAAATGGCAGTTCCTTTTCCATCCGTGTCTATCCGTGAAATCCGTGGTCAAAAATCTTCGCAGCTCGCGCAACTGATTCAGATCTGCGATTCAATCGTCGCGCTTTCTCCTGAAATATGAGCAGGAATTACCGACATCTCGCGAAGGCGCCGAACCCATCCTCCCGAGCCATTCTGGACTTGCTGAAATCGGATCGCGTGTCACACTGTGACACATGAAAGTGATCACGATCCGGGAACTTCACCAAAACACCGGCCGCTGGGTTCGCCAAGCCTCCCATTTCGGAGAGATAAGAGTCAGCGATAACGGCCGGATCATTGCCAAGCTTCTCCCGTGCAGGTGTCATGCAGGTGTCAGTTCTCACTGTTGACAGTCCTTGAGGTTGATACTCTCTTTCCCTCCTGCCTCGCCAACGGCGCCTCGAATATCCCGGTGCCGTCGATCACGTCGTCAATCGCCGGGATGCTGGGGGAGAGGCGCATCCCCAAGGGCAGCGCGGCCCGGAGGAGCGAGTTTGCCCAGGATAAGGAAAGCCGTGAAGTTCATATGACGGTTATTCAGACGGGGGCGTCTCAGTTCTTTCGACTGTCAGGAACCCCTTGAGCATCAAGCTGGCCATCGGCACCCTGAGCGGTGCTGAAGTAACGAACAATGCCCCAATAGCGGCACGCGTCGTCGTGGACGGAGATTGAAGCGACGGAGGAGGCGCAGGCGCCTGAGGCGGCATAGCGGCCAAGCCCATGAGACAACTTCTAACTTTTTTGAGTTTGAGTTTCCGCCGCCAACCATGTATCGGTGAGGCATGCTAACTACTCGAGATTTGTTGTGCAAGACGACAAGATTCTCTGGCAGGAGGCCGTGGACAACGTGTTGCCTGCAAACCGTCCTGTTGAGGTCCTCATCACGATACTCGAAGGGTACCCCAATGGGCGTTCGGCGGAGGAGCAGGCCCGCCGGCGTGTCGCGGCGGTGCAAGAGCTGGCGGCGCTGAACGCGTTTTCTGAGATGCCGGATCCAGCGCTTTGGCAGCGCGAGATTCGCGAAGATCGGTACACTTCCGAAGCCAACGCCGAAGAAGCCAAAACGGCGCCGGGGAGTTCACTCGAAGTGGAGGATTGGTGAATCGGTGGGAAGTCTGGTCTTTTGACTTCCCTGGTGCGGGTCCTCATCCAGCCATCCTCATATCACGCGGCGCAACCGGCGCGTGAGGGCTTTGGGAGACATGTCCGGTTTCATCACTTAACTTGCTTCACCTTCTCCCACCGTCCGGTCTTCGCCGATTTGAGCACTGCATCGGTGACGTAGTCGGTGGCGAGGCCGTCCTTGAAACTCGGGCCGGGAATCTTTCCGTCATCGAGCCCTTTCAGGAAGTCGGCGACTTGATGGATGAACGTGTGTTCGTAGCCGATTTGCAAGCCAGGCACCCACCAGTTCTTCATGTAAGGATGGTCACCGTCGGTGATGTGGAGACTACGCCAGCCACGCAGACGACCTTCGTCGCGGTGGTCGAAATATTGCAGGCGGTGCAGGTCATGCAGGTCCCAAAAAATGCTGGCGTTCTCGCCGTTGATTTCAAACGTGTAAAGCGCTTTGTGGCCGCGCGCGTAGCGCGTCGATTCGAACGTGGCGAGCGAACCGTTGCTGAAGCGGGCGAGGAACAGGCTCGCATCATCGATGCCGACCTTCTCGACTTTGCCGGTAAGGGTGTGCTTGCGTTCCTTGATGAACGTCTCGGTCGTGGCGGTGACCTTGTCGATCGTTCCGTTGAGCCATAGCGCGGTGTCGATGCAGTGGGCGAGCAGGTCGCCGGTGACGCCGCTGCCGGCGACTTTTACGTCCAGACGCCAGAGTCCAGCGCCGCCTTGCGGAAGATCCTTGGAAATTGTCCAGTCCTGCAAAAATTTCGCGCGGTAATGGAAGATGCGGCCGAGGCGGCCTTCGTCGATGAGTTGTTTGGCCAGCGTGACGGCCGGTACGCGACGGTAATTGTACCAAACCATGTTTGGCACCTTCGCCTTCGTGACGGCGCCCACCATTTTCTCGGCCTCCGCTCCATTCAGGGCGAGAGGTTTTTCGCAGAGGATCATCTTCCCGGCTTTGGCGGCCGCGATGGCGATCTCGGCGTGGACATTGTTGGGCGCGGCGATATCAATGAGGTCGATATCGTCGCGCTCGACGAGCTTGCGCCAATCGGTTTCGATCGATTCGTAGCCCCACTTGGCGGCGAAGGCTTTGGCGTTCCCGGCGTCGCGGGCGCAGACGGCTTTGAGGACTGGTTGGTATTCGAGGTCGAAGAAATTATTGACGTGCCGGAAGGCGTTGGAATGCGTGCGGCCCATGAAGCCGTACCCGATGAGCCCAATGTTGAGTTTTTTCATTTTAGTTTCTTGAATAAGCATTTCTGGCGCGGCGGCCGTTGCCTCCAGGAAGGATTAGGCGACCATTGACTTAGAAAGCGGCAGACATTAGGCCGGATAATTGAACATGATCTTTTGCCTTCTCTCCATTTCACGACTGCTGAACTCGAATTTCAAAATCGGTAGGGACGCCGCGCTGCGGTGTCCCCGCGCCCAAGCGGCGCGGAAGGAGCGTCCGATTACGCCAGATCCTTGCGCGTGATTTCTTCCGCCCACTCTGCGTGGGCGGGGACAGCGCAGCGCGCTGTCCCTACCG
>JBDTOW010000782.1:0-3082 GCA_039933075.1 Verrucomicrobiota bacterium
GCCGCCACACTTCGTCAGTGGCATGATTCCACGACGAGCGCAGATCCAAGGCCAGCTCCGCCAGAGAATCGAATCCTTCGACACTCGCAGTTACAGGACAATAGATCGGCTTGGTCGGCGCTGTTTTTCCGTTCATAAAATTGATTTCTTTTGCTTCCCGACAAGAGCTTGATTTACAACGTAGCCACTCGCCGGAAGAGCGAGGTTTCACCGCGATCAGATTTTAATATGAGTTCGCCGGTCTTAAACGACTCGATCGTGCTGGTGGCAATCCGATCCATCAAATGTTCGTGTTTCTCACCCATGATTTTCAAAGTGATAATTACCCCGGTAATGTTCCAAGTTCCGCTAACCTGTCCCGGCACAGTTTGAGAAAGAGTATTAGCCAGAAAACCGGTTTGATGAATCTGGCAAACGAAAGTGCCATCGCTATTTATTTGCATTGTCTCCTTCAAATCGCCAACCGTGCCTTGCCAGGTCCCGACAATTTTCGTCGAGTATTCTGAGTGTGGAACCGGTCTCGCGTTATTCGAACAGGACGCCAAACAAAATCCCAGGAGGACCGCGGCTATTGCCCTCAAAGGAGGTGCGGACATTGCATTCCGGGGCGTAACACTTTTCATCGTTTACCTTTGGGCTTGGTTTTGGACAACGCTGCTGAAGCGATCGCACCGTTCACGATCGTCTGTGCTTCCCGCTGAATGCGCTGCAAATGTTCCACTCCTTGGAAGCTCTCGGCGTAAATCTTGTAGATATTTTCGGTGCCCGATGGACGCGCCGCAAACCAGCCGCTTTCGGCAACGACTTTCAATCCACCGATGGGGGCATGGTTGCCAGGCGCTTGAGTGAGCATGGTCTTGATTTTCTCGCCCGCCAACTCGGTGAGCTTGACTTGCCGCGGTGACAGTTTCGCCAGCCGCTTCTTTTCTTCCGGCGTGGCCGGGGCATCAACCCGGTCGTAGGTTGGATCACCAAACTCGCGCGTGAATTCACGATAGATTGCGGCGGGATCGTGGCCTGTCCGCGCGGTCATTTCCGCCGCGAGCAAACAAGGAATGATTCCGTCCTTGTCGGTTGTCCAGACGCTGCCATCCAGACGCAGGAAAACCGAACCGGCGCTCTCCTCGCCGCCAAATCCAAGCGAGCCGCCCAGCAAGCCGTCCACGAACCACTTGAAACCCACCGGCACCTCGAAGAGTTTCCGGCCCACTTTGGCGGTGATCCGGTCAATCATCTGGCTGCTCACAATGGTTTTGCCGACCGCCGCCGTTTTCGACCACCGCGGGCGGTTCTGAAAAAGATAGAAAATTTCCACGCAGAGATCGTGATTGGGCGGCAGCAAGCCTTCACCTTTGGTGACAATCCCGTGGCGGTCGTGGTCGGTGTCGCACGCGAAAGCGAGATCAAAACGATCCTTCATCCCGATCAGCCGTTGCATCGCATAGGGCGAGGACGGGTCCATGCGAATCTGGCCATCCCAGTCCACCGTCATGAAACGAAAGGTCGGATCAACCGTCTCGTCAACCACCGTCAGGTTCAAGCGGTGCTGCTCGGCGATTCGCGCCCAGTAATGAACGCCGGCGCCGCCCAGCGGATCCACGCCCAGATGGATCTTCGCGCCGCGGATGACGTCCAAATCGATCACATTACCGAGGTCGTTGATGTATTCGGTAAGATAGTCGTGCCGGTGCGTCGTCGCGGCGCGCAGAGCCTGCTCGTGGGGAATTCGCTTCACCCCTTTCAGCCGGGCTTCAAGCAGCCCATTCGCCTTTGCCTCAATCCAATCGGTGACGACGTTATCCGCCGGTCCGCCATTTGGCGGATTGTATTTGAACCCGCCGTCATGCGGCGGGTTGTGCGAGGGTGTGATGACAATCCCGTCGGCCAGTCCCTTTTTGCGCTCTCGATTGTAAGCCAGAATTGCGTGTGAAATCACCGGGGTCGGCGTGTATTCGCTCCCTTCGGCGAGCATGATCTCAACCTTATTTGCGGCCAGCACTTCAAGTGCGGTAGCACAGGCCGGAACAGAAAGCGCGTGTGTGTCAATACCGAGATACAGCGGGCCGGTGATATGTTCCCGCTTGCGATACAGGCAAATCGCCTGGGTGATGGCGAGGATGTGCCATTCATTGAAAGCCAGTTTGAACGACGAACCGCGATGGCCCGAGGTGCCAAACGCCACGCGCTGTTCCGGCACCGAAGGGTCGGGTACTTCGGCGTAATAGGCCGTGATGAGCCGCGGCACATCGACCAGCATTCCGGGTGGCGCCGGCTTTCCGGCCAGAGGACTGGTTTTCATGGCGTTTTCTTTGGTGCTGTGTTTTCGAGCTCCGCCACTTTCGCCAGCCGACGACGATGACGCTCGGCACCGCTAAAGCGCGCGGCAAGAAAGGTTTGAACCAATTCCCAAGCGAGCGCGTGACCGACGACCAGGCCGCCGAGGCAGATCATGTTGAGATCGTCGTCCTCGACGCCTTGATGCGCCGAAAACGTTTCATGAATCAGGCAGGCTCGAACCCCCGCCACTTTGTTCGCGACGACCGAAGCCCCAACGCCACTTCCACAGATGGCCACGCCGCGCTCCACCTCTCCGCGTGAGACTGCGCGGGCCAGCGGGACAACAAAATCCGGATAATCGTCATCCAGGTCCAGTCGGCGGTCGCCGAATTCGACCACCTGGTAGCCGGTCTCGCTCAACTTCTTGACCAGTTGTTGCTTTAACTCGTAGCCGCCGTGGTCGGCGGCGATGCCGACGAGTAATGGCGTCTTTGGCGAAGTAGTCGAGTGATCAGACATGTTTCCTTTCGAGCAAGGCCAGCGCTCGTTGGCACACGTTCTCCACGCTGAATCCGTATTCGCGCATCACGATTAACCCTGGTGCCGAAGCGCCAAAGCGATCCACCCCAATCACATCGCCGCCGTCTCCAACATACTTGCTCCAGCCTTGAGTCGCACCCGCTTCAACCGCCAGTCGTGCATGCGCCGAGGGCGGAAGAACCGTGTCGCGATACTCCTGAGATTGGGCCGCAAACAATTCCCAGCTCGGCATCGAAACGACGCGCACGGCGATTTTCTGTTCCTG
>JBDTOW010000783.1:0-3082 GCA_039933075.1 Verrucomicrobiota bacterium
CCCTGCTCACCAACCAATGGGAACGGTTGCCTGAAGAAGTAATTCGGCATTTGCAGGCTCAGAAACTGAAGCGCTACCTGCGAGATGTTGTCATTCCGTTTTCGGCCTATTATCGCAGACTCTTTCAAGCCGAGGGCATAGACGCCGACGCCATCCGCTCGCTCGATGATTTACGGAGATTGCCGTTCACATCCAAGGCCGATCTCCTGAATACGCCGGACAATCCGGAACGCGCCAGAGATTTCATCCTTATTCCGGACCAACAAACACTGCGGCGTCGACCTTCCACTCTCCTGCGAGTGCTCATGAGCGGCCGTGAAAGCGTGCAGCGGCAATTGGCCTCCGAGTTTCGACCGATCTTTTTGACCAGCACCACCGGGCGTTCGTCCGATCCGATTCCATTCTTGTTTACAGCCTATGATTTGGACAATCTTTCCGCTGCCGGAAGGCGCCTCTTCGAGATCTGTGGCGCCCAACCTGAGTTTCGCGTTTTGAACATGTTCCCCTTTGCACCGCACTTGGCTTTCTGGCTGGCACATTACGGAGGCATGGCGTTCGGTGTGTTCGTGGCGAGCACAGGCGGGGGCAAGGTAATGGGAACTGAAGGCCAGCTCCGCTTCCTGCGCAAAATCAAACCAGAGGTTATCAATGGCATGCCGACCTTCGTCTACCACGTCTTGCATCAAGCCGTTGAGTCGGGCGCGCGCTGTGAGAATCTTCGCCGGATCGTGCTCGGCGGTGAAAAGGTTCCAGAGGGCATGCGCAGGAAACTCCGTACTCTCGCGCATGAACTGGGGGCTGGCAACATCGACGTGATCAGCACGTATGGTTTTACTGAAGCGAAAATGGCCTGGGGGGAATGCCCGTGTCCGCACGACCAGCCGTCTGGGGGTTATCATCTTTACCCCGATCTCGGCATCATGGAGGTAATTGATCCAAGGAACGGTGAGGTGGTTCCTGACGGTCATCCGGGTGAATTGGTGTTCACGCCGTTGGCTGCCCGGGGCACAGTGGTTCTTCGTTACCGCACTGGTGATATCATTGACGGCGGCTTGATCTGGGAGGCCTGTCCGCACTGCGGTCGTCGCGTGCCGCGTCTCCTCGGCAATATCTCGCGCAGTTCAGAGTTCAAGACAATGCAACTCGATAAGCTCAAAGGCACGCTCGTCGACTTCAACCAGCTCGAACATCTGCTGGACGATGTCGAGCATCTCGGCGCCTGGCAATTGGAACTGCGCAAACACAATGACGACCCGCTCGAGGTGGACGAGCTCATCCTCCATGTCCATCAAAGAAACGGCGTGGACGAGCAGGAACTGGATCGAGATTTGCGGAGCCGTTTTATCGCTCAGATCGAAATTCAACCGAACCGGATCGTTTTTCATGATGCGGACATGATGCGCCAGCTCCAGGGCGTCGGCACACAACTCAAAGAACAAAAGATTGTCGATCACCGTCCGGACGCGACCAAGAGAGGTGCTGCCGCCTCGGCTGGCGGGGAATTTGCCGGTCAACCAAACATTTCCCCCGTGGTCGCAGGCAATGGCCCTTTCGAGGAAGTCGAGGTGAGCATATGAAACCCGGACGCCTGGTCATTGTGGACGGCGTGCGCACCCCATTCTCCAAAATGGGTACTGAACTCGCCCGTCTCGGCGCCGACGAACTTGGCCGGATCGCGGTCAACGGTCTTCTGGTTCGCACGGGACTCGATCCCGGACTTATTGACGAGGTTATTTTCGGTTGCGTTGGGCAACCGGCGGATGCTGCGAACGTTGCGCGTGTCATCGCGCTGCGGGCAGGGATTCCCGAACAGGTGCCCGCCATCACTGTACATCGCAACTGCGCCTCCGGCTGCGAAGCGGTCACGCAGGTTTATGAGAAGATGATTGCTGGTCGCGGATCCATTTTTGTCGTCGGCGGCGCCGAGAGTATGTCACAAATGCCGCTGTTCTTCAAACAGAGCGCCGCGGAGAAATTTGCCCGACTCTCAAAAACAAAATCTTTGCTTCAAAAACTTCGCGCCCTGGCCTCGTTTCGGCCCGCGGACTTTGAACCTCGCATTGGCCTCCAACTCGGCCTGACGGATCCCGTTTGCGGCCTGAACATGGGAGAAACCGCCGAACTTCTTGCCCGGGAATTGAGTATCAGCCGGGAAATGCAGGACGCGTTCGCGCTGGAATCACATCAGCACGCATGGTCGGCCCGGGAAAAGCTCGCGGAAGAAATCTGCCCGGTTTATCGGACTTCGCCATCCGAGTCTGCGAATCCGCCCTCAACGATCACTAATGATAATGGTCCGCGCGGAAAGCAGACGCTGGAAGCCCTGGCACGGCTCAAGCCGGTGTTCGATCGCAACAACGGATCGGTTACCGCGGGCAATGCTTCTCAGATCACCGATGGCGCTGTCGCGCTCCTCGTTATGTCCGAGTTGAAAGCATCGGAGCTCGGGTACAGACCGCTCGGAGCTCTTGCCGGCTATGCGTATGCCGGATGCGAGCCGTCTCGGATGGGCTTGGGACCTGTCTTCGCCATTGCCAAAGCTGAAATGCAGACCGGCTTGACGGTCGCGGACGCCGATTTAATCGAAATCAATGAAGCATTCGCCGCACAGGTCCTCGCCGTGTTAAGTTGCATGGAGTCGGAAAAATTCGCGCGGAAAATGCTTGGCCGAGACCGGCCGCCTGGCCCCGTGCCGCGCGAAAAGCTCAATGTGAACGGTGGGGCGATCGCCCTCGGTCATCCGGTTGGCGCGACCGGCGCGAGATTGATTTTGACAAGCCTGAAGGAACTCAACCGCCGTCAAGGCAAGCGTGCTCTGGTCTCGCTCTGCGTTGGCGGCGGACAAGGAGCCGCAATCTGGTTAGAGGCCGTATGAATGAGATCGAGCAATCGAACATCTGGGGACGCGAGCCAGTTGATGAGCCGATCCTCCGGCCCTCAGAGCGGACGGAGGAACCGGTGCCTTCGCCGAACGTGACCTGCCGGAGGGGCGCAAATAAGATTTTGGGAGAGTATCTTTTCGTTGAATCCCAACGGGATTCCGCAACAAAGCCCAGGGTTGCGAGGTGCGAGCTACCCTGGG
>JBDTOW010000784.1:0-3076 GCA_039933075.1 Verrucomicrobiota bacterium
GGCGGCGGCGTTGCGGGCATTGGGAAACGGCTTCTCACCGGCAGCTTCGACCCTCACGTTGAGCGCATTAAAGTCCTTTGTGGCGATGTAAGCTTCGCCGCGGACTTCCAGCAACGCGGGCGGGTCCTTCAAGTGCAACTCCAGCGGGATGGTGCGAACAGTGCGCAGGTTGGTGGTGATGTCGTCGCCAAAGTGGCCATCGCCCCGCGTGACGCCAAGCACGAGCTTGCCGTTGCGATAGTGGACGCTGACGGAGACGCCGTCCACCTTCGGCTCCAGGATGTATTCGACGTGATCGCGCTTGAGATGCTTGCGAATGGTAGCGTCGAAAGTGCGCAGTTGCGCAAGTGTATTTTCGTCTTGAAGACGATTACGCTTGTCCCGATCCGGTTCTTCTACCTTGGTCGGGTGCTCCGCGCTTTCCACCTTTTCAAGTGACAGCATCGGCTGAAGGTGTTGCACGCGCACGAAACCTACCGTGGGAGTGCCGCCCACGCGTTGGCTGGGGGAATCCGACGTTGCGAGTTCGGGGAATTGCTTTTCCAAATCGAGCAACTCCTGGTAGAGCAAATCGTAATCCCGGTCGCTAATCACGGGCTGGGCGAGGACGTAGTACGCGTAATCATTGGCGCGAAGTTGCTCGGCCAGTTCGGCATGACGGGCTTTTGCATGTGCGGATTTCATTGATCCAAGCTTTTAGTCGGCGAAGACAGAATTGACAGAACTTTTTGGGCCGACCCAATCGCGAGTCGCGGGCCATCCCTGAAACTCCCAGAGGGCGCGGGATCCCGCCAGCACGCGGGCCTGTGGCGGCCTTTCAGCGCCGTATGAACTCCTCATAGAGTTTTGCATAGCATCCACCGCGCGCCAACAGTTCATCGTGGCTGCCACGCTCGACGATTTCGCCGGCTTGGAGCACGAGAATCTGTCGGGCGTGGCGAACGGTAGAGAGCCGATGCGCAATCACGAAGCTCGTGCGACGCTCGAGAAGTTTCTCCAGCGCGTGTTGGATGATCGTCTCGGTGCGGGAATCAACCGCGCTGGTGGCTTCATCGAGAATCAGAATGCGCGGTTGCGCGACCAGGGCACGTGTGAAACAGATAAGTTGGCGCTCGCCAGCGCTGAAATTGGAACCACGTTCGGCGACGCGCGTTTCATATCCCTTTTCAAGCCGCAGAACCGTCTCATTTGTGCCCAACGTCTTGGCGGCCTGAATGACCTCCTCATCGGTCGCGTTGGGCCGGCCAAATTTGAGATTTTCCATAATCGTGCCGGTGAATAGAAAATTATCCTGCGTCACGATCCCAATTTGCTGGTGCAACGACTCAGCCGTCACTGCCTTGAGGTCAAGACCATCGATAGTGATGCGACCCTGCTGCGGCTCGTAAAAGCGCGCCAGCAGACTCATGATGCTGGTCTTGCCTGATCCGGTGGAACCGACCAAAGCAACGGTCTCACCTGACCTTGCTTCAAAATGGATGTCCTTGAGGATCCATACGTCCGAGGGCGTGGTATCATAGTGAAACCATACCTGCTCGAACGCGACGTGGCCGCGAATTGGCGGTAGAGGACGAGCGCCTGGTTGGTCTTTGATCTGCGGTTCCGTATCGAGGAGTTGGAAAATCCGCTCCGCACTGGCGGCAGTGGACAGCACTGCATTGTAGAGGTCTCCCATTGTTTGGATTGGCCCGAAAAACATGCCGACGTACAGAACAAATGCGGCGAGTTCACCGACGGAGATCTCCCGGTGCATCACCAAGGTGCTGCCGTACCCCAGAATCACAACCGTTCCCAGGCCGGACATGAGTCCAACAAAGGGCAAATAAGTGTGAAATACTCGGGCAGCAGCTACAGCGTACTCGCTGTAGACCCCGTGGATTTTCTGGAAACGGGCGAGATTCTCGTCCTCGCGACAAAATGCCTGGACGACACGCACGCCGTTAATATTCTCGGCCATTGCCGCGGTAATCCGAGAGGATTGTTCGCGCACTTTTCGATACGCTTGCATCCCGTGAATGCTGAACAAGCGGGTGGCAATGGCGAGGGGGGGCAGGACGATGCTGACGGCCAGACATAATCGCCAATCGTACTGAAGTAGCAACGTGATGACACCGAAGAGGGTCAGTCCACTCGCGAGCAACTGATTTGCACCCCACGTCATAATCCGGTCAAGTGAATCTATGTCGGTGTCGGCTCGACTGATAATTCGGCCTTGATGAGTCTTGTCGAAATAATTCAGCGAGAGTCTCTGAATGTGTTCGAATACAGCCAAACGCAGATCGTTAATTGCTCCCTGACCTACGGCAATTGCGCTTTTCACCTGCGCGACCGAAAGAAACCAGCCCATCAGAAGATTGCCGAGATAAACGAGGCTAACGATGAGAATGCCATTTATGGCTGCATTTATGGTGGTGACGCCGGTTAGATAACGATCAATTCCGATTTGGATAAATTTTGGGCCCAGCAATTGCGAGATCGTAGCGAGCAGGGTAAAGAAAAGGTTAAGAATAAACCGGCGCTTATAGGGCAGCAAGAAACTCATCAGCCGCAAAAACGTTTTCGTATTCATTCGCTTTTGCGTAAACTCCTCTTCCAACGCGATATCGTTCTTATTCGACATCTTGAAAAATCATGAACGTATCACGGAATGGGTTTCGCCGACACGCGTCGTTGAATTGCTTCTTCGTGGGTGCCTAGCCGATCCACGCATAGTGTTTCAGAACTACGCGAACGTTGCCACCCCTGTCTCTGGTAACCGGTCATTGTTTGCAACGGGACGCAGTTTGGCGACGATTGACCATTGACGAAAGGGTCACCCGAAGACACGACGCGCCGGCTCAAGAACCTCGAGCGTTGACTTCCAAATCCAGCCGAGTGTGGTGAGAAGATCCACTTTCGATGTCAACAGCGGCAAGCCAATTAAGAGAACAAGGACATTTCCGAGCCAAATCACAACCGCGGAGAATAAATATCCCTGTTGGGTAATGTCTGATTGGCGGATGCTTAGGATATACCAGGTCATGGTGACGTGGAATGCGTAAGTCGTGCCGCCGGAAACGCCGGTGTCGTTGAACGG
>JBDTOW010000785.1:0-3076 GCA_039933075.1 Verrucomicrobiota bacterium
CTGGCGTCCTGCCGTCGGCGGTTGAAATGGGGACGAGCCGTCCCCGCCCCGTTCATTGGCTTCATGCCGCCCTCCTTTGGGGATCTGAATCTCCTCATAATCACGTCGGCTGCTACAGGGAAAACGAATTCTAAAACAGGCTCTGAGAACTCTGGCGGTCACCTTTCAAATGTATGAAGAATGTGAAAACGATCGCGCCGTTTTTCGCACCACTGAGCCGCCGCGAAATGCTGCGCCGAACTGGCTGCGGTTTCGGTTACCTCGCCCTCGCCAGCCTGCTCGGCGAAGAGGTCGCCGCCGCGGACTCAGCTCCCACGATTCGACGACCCGACCTTTCAACGAATCCGCTCGCCCCCAAGCCGCCACAGTTTAGCGCGCGAGCCAAGCGGGTCATTTTCCTCTTCATGCCGGGCGGGCCATCCCAAGTGGACACCTTCGATCCCAAGCCGCGCCTGGCGCAAGACAACGGCAAACCGTCGCCCAAGCTCTACCTCGGCCAGCAAAGAAATCTGCTGGCCTCGCCGTGGAAGTTTCAAAAGTACGGCCAGACCGGCATTGAAGTGAGCGAGTTGTTTCCTCACACCGCCCGGTGCATCGACGACATTTGCGTAATCCGCTCGATGGTCGCCGATGACACCAATCATCCGGGCGGTTGTTTGCAGATGAACACGGGCGAGCGCGTCTTTTCGAGGCCCAGCATGGGCGCCTGGGTGACTTATGGCCTGGGCACGGAAAATCAAAACCTTCCTGGTTTTGTCGCGATAGGACCCGGACCGCTCATCGAAGGAGCGCGCCAGTATGGTGCTAGTTTTCTGCCCGCGTCTTATCAGGGCACGTTCGTGTCCGACTTGGACAACCCGATCCGCAATTTGAAGAACCCCAAAGTCGGCCCCGAGCAGCAGCGCCAGGAACTCGACGCGCTCAAGCGCCTCAATGAGCTGCACGCCGAGCAGCGCCCCGAAGATGGCCGCCTGACCGCGCGCATCGCTTCCTTCGAGCTGGCCTATCGCATGCAGTCCAAAGCGCCGGAGGCGTTCGACTTGAAGAATGAATCCGACGCGACGAATAAACTCTACGGAATCGATCAGGCAAACACCGCGATCTTCGGCAAGCAGTGCCTCCTGGCGCGGCGGCTGGTCGAGCGGGGCGTGCGTTTCGTCCAGCTTTATCACACCACCGGCGGTTTTCAGCCCTGGGACCAGCACAGTGATCTCAAGGGTGGTCACGAGAAAAATGCCGCCGCGACGGACTGGCCGATCGCGGGGCTGCTGCAAGACCTCAAATCGCGCGGCCTGCTCGAGGAAACGCTGGTGATTTGGGGTGGTGAATTTGGCCGCACACCCGCCGCCCAAGGCGCCGATGGCCGTGATCATCACCCGTTCGGTTTCAGCATGTGGCTGGCGGGCGGTGGCGTGCGCGGTGGCATGATCCACGGCGCGACCGACGAGTTTGGGTGGGACGCGGTGGAAAATCCGGTTCACGTTCACGACCTGCACGCGACCATCCTCCACCTGCTGGGGATTGATCACGAGAAGTTGACTTACCGCTACGCTGGCCGGGACTTCCGGCTGACAGATGTGTCCGGACGCGTGGTGAGCGGGATTCTGGCGTGAGTCGTAACTATGCAGTCGAAGCAAACCCTCGCCCCGGCCCCACTGCCGTTGAATTAAGGTCTAGCGTATTGGAAATACCGGCCCCGAAGGACGGGGTCAGGAGTTCTGAGGCTCCGGCGCGCGGCAATGTCATCCCTCCGTGGGAGGCTGTTGAAATAGGGTCAAAAACAGAGCGGCAGCTTTGTGCTGCCGCTCATGCTTAAGGCCGTTACGAAGGCTAGTCTCCGTCGTGATTGTCGTCGTTCTCGTCAGAGGAACCGTCCTGATCGTTCCCGTCGCTCCCGGACTTCTTGTTCTTGTGAATTACGATGGTCCCGTCGAATAAACCGGAAGAGAAGCCAAGGGCCAGGTTACTCAAGGCTTGGCGAGTGAAGCCCCCGGTGGCGCCCGCAAATCGACCTGTCCCTCCGGTGATGCTGTGGACTTCAATGATAAAGATTACATCAGGAATCGGCGTCGGACTGGCCGTTGCCGTAAACTCTGTGAAGAGGCTGTCTCCGTTGGCCACTGTCAGGACACCGGTTCCAGTTGCCGTAAGTGCCGTCGGGTCTGAGTTGTTTATCTCAACTGCCAACTCCCAGGCAAATCGTCCAAGGTGCGTGGCTTTTCCCCTGCCGATCGAGGAATTGAACACGATGGGAAACTTGACCGATGTGACGGTTTCCACGGTTTGAATCGTGCCATGGAAGGGTACCTGCTTCTCTGCCGCCTTGGGGCCGGCGAACGCCACTGTTGCCAGCATCGCTGCCATTTGTAGATAGAGGATCGTTTTCGTGATGTTGTTCATATTTGGATCTTTCATCTCGGGGTGAAATACACCCGAGCATTTTGTGTATGTTTATTGTGCCGGACTTGTCGTTCGCGACTACTCCGAGATGACCGCGAATGGAGATCCACACGCGGCCCTTCAACCCCTACAGGAGGATTTTCCGGCGAGAGTAGCGAAAAATGAAGGAGTTGGAGAATTCGTGAAAAACCCGCCCGGCTTGCTAAAGGGTACCGCTCCGCGACTCAGGGTGTCAGCGTCACCTCGAGGCCCTTCGCAGGATTTCCCTGGGCATCGGTGAACCGAATGGAACCCTTCCAGTCGAAGATTCCATTCACCACTTTGAACACCAGCACGTTTAGTCCCGCGTTCAGAGTGATTTCTGGCACCCTATCCTGGTCCGCAACAAGCCAACGATTGAAAGCATATTTGTGGACCTGCCTCCCATTCAGATACACCTTGGCCACATCGTCGCTGCCCACCAACATCTGCAACCCGCGCTGCTCGGCTTCCGACCGGATGTAGCAAACCGCGTAGGCTACACTCAGAGTTGTCCTGTGCCCCAGCACAACGTTGAAATCAATCGCGTAATCATTCTGGGCCACCTCCTGCCACGTCAGGCCGCCTGTCCCCTCCCCCGCCCTGGGCCTGAGCCGGCCTTCGTCCGCAATCTGCTCCGCCTCCAATCCATCTGCTG
>JBDTOW010000786.1:0-3075 GCA_039933075.1 Verrucomicrobiota bacterium
GCTTTCCCGAGACGGTTGACTGGGCGGACAAGGCGCTGGACAGCACTCAAGTTTATTCGCAGGCCCATGCTCACGCCTATGCCATCCTAGCGATGGCGCAATGGCGACTCGGACGAGTGGACGAGGCGCGAACAGCATTGGCCAAAGGAGACAAATTAGCGCCGAATATTGTGGCCGCGCATGACCCCTTGGATTTAGGAGCAGGCTGGGTCGCTGGGCTCTTTGCTCGGATTGCACTGGATGAGGC
This sequence comes from Verrucomicrobiota bacterium, assembly GCA_039933075.1. Lineage (GTDB taxonomy): Bacteria > Verrucomicrobiota > Verrucomicrobiia > Limisphaerales > JACPZS01 > JBDTOW01. The sequence continues at coordinate 248 of JBDTOW010000786.1, forward strand.
GACAGTCTTGATCGATCCCGCCTCACCGACCGGAGAAAACGCAACCAAAGCAGTGCGAGATCGATGAGACTTTTCACGACGAAATGAGCTTGATAATGTCATCCCCAGCGCAATCTTTGTGCGAGAACATGGGCGATGCCACACTATTGCTAACGGCGGTAGAGCGAGGCGACTCCAATGCTGCCGAAGAACTGCTCGAACTCGTTTACGAGGAATTGCGGCGGCTCGCCGCCTACAAGATGTCGCAGGAAGCACCCGGCCAGACGCTACAACCCACCGCATTAGTCCATGAAGCATGGTTACGATTGGTGAGTGCCGAGGGGCGGAAATTTGAAAATCGCGCGCACTTTTTTTCTGCCGCAGCAGAGGCGATGCGACGCATTCTAATTGATCGAGCCCGCCGTCGACAGGCGCAACGTCACGGTGGCCAGCTCGAACGGATTGAGTTGGATGAGATCAACCTGGCAGCCCCCGCGGAGGACGATCAATTGCTCGCCGTGGACGAAGCCCTCGAAAAGCTCGCGCGTGAGCATCCAGTCCAAGCTCAGGTCGTGAAGCTGCGATACTTCGGTGGCATGACGAACGAGGAGACCGCGCAAGCCCTCAGCCTCTCCGTCGCCACCAAAAAAAACTATTGGAGTTTTGCCCGCGCCTGGCTGTTCGACGTCATCCGCATCAAGTAGCCTCGGTTTCTTTCTCCGAAAAATTTATCCGACCGCCGTTAGCCTTTCCTCCCGGAATTTTCGCCTTGTTTAGTGACGGGTCGCACAGCGCTTCAACAAATGAATTTGAAGTCGCATCACCCGGAAACCTTTTATGCGCGAAGCAAATTACGAAAGCAAAGCGAGCCGGAACACGACAGGCAAAGGCACCTCGCGCCGCCAGTTGCTGATCACCAGCGCCGGTGTGACCGCCGCCGCGACTTTGGCAATGCCCGCCCTCGCAGCCGACTCTGCTCTTCCGCGTCGCTCTCCGAACAACTCAAACCCAAAACTGAAAGCAAAAACGATATGAGTTATCTCACCACCAAAGACGGCACCCAAATCTACTTCAAGGATTGGGGTCCGAAAACGGGCCAAGTCATCACCTTCAGTCATGGCTGGCCTTTGACCGCAGATGCGTGGGACGCGCAGATGTTCTTCCTCGCGTCGCAAGGCTATCGTTGCATCGCGCATGACCGCCGTGGTCACGGGCGTTCCGGCCAACCTTGGGTTGGCAACCACATGGATCAATACGCCGAAGATTTGGCGGAACTGCTTGAGCAGCTTGACTTGAAGAAGGCGACCATGATCGGCCACTCCACGGGAGGTGGTGAAGTCGCGCGCTACATCGGTCGCCACGGCACGAAGCGAGTTTCCAAAGCGGTGCTCATGGGCGCTGTTCCGCCCATCATGCTCAAGACGACCGCGAATCCCGGCGGTTTGCCAATCGAAGTGTTCGACGGTTTCCGCGCGGCGTATCTGGCGGATCGTTCGCAATTCTTCCTCAGTGTGGCCAGCGGTCCGTTCTTCGGTTTCAACCGTCCTGGCGCGAAGGTTTCGCAAGGCTTGATTCAATCATGGTGGATGCAAGGCATGATGTCCGGGCACAAGAATGCTTACGACTGCATCAAGGCGTTCTCGGAAACGGACTTTACCGAAGATCTAAAGAAGTTCGACGTGCCGACGCTCATCATCCACGGCGACGACGATCAAATCGTTCCGATTGATGCTTCGGCGAAGCTCTCCTCGAAGCTCGTCAAGCATTCCATCCTGAAGATTTATCCCGGCGGCACGCACAGCCTGGGCGACACCAGCAAGGAGCAGCTTAACAACGACCACTTGGAATTCATCAAGTCCTGAACCGAAACAACAACTCCCAAAAACATGAGCACGAAGAACCTCTCCGGCAAAATCGCCATCGTCACTGGCGCATCCAAAGGCATTGGCGCGGCCATCGCGAAACGTCTCGCAGCGGAAGGCGCGGCTGTGGCCGTCAACTATTCTTCCAGCAAAACCGGAGCCGACAAGGTCGTCGCCGAAATTACGAGCGCGGGCGGCAAAGCCGTCGCGATTCAAGCGGACGTGGCGAAGCAAGCGGACATTGACCGACTCTTCGCTGAAACGAAGAAAGCGTTTGGCCGACTCGACATCCTGGTAAACAACGCAGGCATTTACGAATTCGCGCCGCTGGATGGCATCACGGCAGAGCACTTCCACAAACAATTCAATTTGAATGTGCTCGGCCTCATCCTGGCATCGCAGGCGGCGGCGAAGTTGTTCGATTCTGCCGGAGGAAGCATCGTCAACATCAGTTCCGTCGTGAGCACGCTCGCGTTTCCCAATGCGGCGGTTTACAGCGGCACGAAGGGAGCGGTGGACGCTATCACGCGCTCGCTCGCCTCAGAACTCGGTCCGCGCGGGATTCGCGTCAACGCCATCCGACCCGGCATGGTGGAGACGGAAGGAACTCATGCGGCCGGCATCGAGGAAAGCGAAATGAAGAAGCAGGTGCTCGCCGGCACACCGCTCGGTCGGCTGGGTCAGCCTCACGACATCGCCGGTGCGGCGGTCTTTCTGGCGTCCGCCGAATCGTCCTGGATAACGGGCGAAACGTTGATCATCGCGGGCGGGTCGCGCTGATTTCTTCAACCAACAAACTCCAGGAAGGATTTTTATGTCATTGGGTTTGACCTTGTTCACGTTGGTTCACGTCGCAATTAGTTTCGCGGGAATCTTCTCCGGTTTCGTCGTACTGTCCGGCCTGCTTAAAGCGCAGCAGTTCGACGGCTGGACAGCCATCTTTCTGGCGACAACCGTTGCGACGAGTGTGACCGGATTTCTGTTTCC
>JBDTOW010000787.1:0-3073 GCA_039933075.1 Verrucomicrobiota bacterium
GCTACGACCACAACTTTGTTTTGAACAGCGACGGCAAATCGCTTGTGCTGGCCGCGCGAGCCAGCGAGCCGAAGAGTGGCCGCGTCATGGAAGTGCGCACCACCCAGCCGGCCGTGCAACTTTACACCGGCAATCACCTCAAACACGGTGGTTTCTGTCTGGAAACACAGCATTATCCCGACTCAGTCAACCGGACGGATTTTCCGTCAACGATTCTTCGCCCGGGTCAAACTTTCAAAAGCACGACGACATTCGCGTTTTCGACGAAATGAATCCGCGAAAGAATCTCGCCTGAAACAACCCACGTGCTGCCTCGCAGCGCCTCAACTCGACCGCCTGTCCAACCTCAGGCCAGCAATCTCTGCTGAGCTCGCTCAAAATTTCAAATTCCATTCCTGTTTCGAATACTTTTCCCTGACCAGTTCGTCGATCCTATCGTTCGGCAACGGTTCAGCGGGTTCCGTCGCGTTCCAGGCTCGGGCCAGGCATTGTTTGATCGCAGATGCGGGAACGGTCAAATTTGTCAAAAACTCGATGTGCTGACGGTTGTTTCGGTAATCGGGTTGTTTCGAAGGCATCGGCAACAGCTTTTCGATTAAGTCGAGATTGAGGTCGAGGAGAAACGTTCCGTGGAACAGCAGGAACTCCCGCCTGCGACGCTGTGCGTTGCCGGAGAACTTGAGTCCGTCGATGGTCAGATCCGTAACACCCTGAACTTCAACCTGGCGACCAAATGTGTTTTGCAAGGTTTCGCGCTGCCGTTTCATGATGAAACAATTGGTCTTCGTGATGCTCTGTAGCAGACCAGTCGCCGAAATTCGCAAGAACAGGGAGTAATTCAAACATCCCGGGCCTTGCACGACGGTGCCGCCGCCAGTGCATCGACGGAGCACAGGCAGGTTCGCTTTTCGGCAGGCCTCCAGATTCGCTTCGGAATGCGCTTTGTTTGCATAACCGAGCACGACGAAGTAGTCGCGCGGCTCCCAAAATCTCAGCAACTCATCGCCACCACCCTCCTCGCACAGGTCCAGCAGTGCTTCGTCGCACGCAAGATTTTTGTGCGGCGTGGAAAACGTCAGGTCGAGGTATTTCATTTGTGTGTCGCGCATTCTTTTGTATTCTACGCGGGCGAAATGCATCATAAACTTGCTGTCAGTGAGAATAACAACGTGAAAGTCGCAGAGAAAGAACAGCCGAAACCGCCGCCTCGGGAACCTCGATTAAAACCGTCGAGCGCACGAGAGCGCACACAGGACGCGGCCGACCAAAAGAAATGGTTCGACTCGCTGGAGTTTGTGCTCGAGTACGCGCTCAAGAATCAGGGACCGGACCGCGTATCACTCCTTTTGGACAATCTTGTTGACCGATTGCAGGGTTCGGGCGTCCAGGTTCCGTCCGTGGTCAGCACGCCGTATGTGAATACCATTCCGGTCGAGAAACAGCCGTCGTATCCGGGCGACTGGCAGACCGAAGTGCGAATCAAAAGTTACATTCGCTGGAACGCGATGGCGATGGTCGTGAACGCCAACCGGCTGCATAGCGGGCTGGGCGGGCATATCTCGACATTTGCTTCTTTAGCGACGCTGTACGAGGTCGGTTACAATCATTTCTTCCGCGGCGGCGACGGCGACCGTCCTGGCGACATGATTTTTTTCCAGGGCCACGCCACACCCGGAAACTACGCGCGCGCTTTTCTGGAACGGCGTCTGGATGAGCATCACCTCCACCATTTCCGGCAGGAACTGGCGGACGGAGGCGGGCTTTCTTCCTATCCCCATCCGTATTTGATGCCCGGCTTTTGGCAATTCCCGACGGTATCGATGGGCCTCGGCCCAATCATCTCGATTTACCAGGCGCGATTTAATCGTTACCTCAAAGCGCGCGGTTTCTTGAAGAGCGAAGAACCAAAAGTTTGGTGCTTCGTCGGTGATGGAGAATCCGATGAGCCGGAAACGCTCGGCTCGCTCAGCCTGGCGGCGCGCGAAAACCTCGACAATCTGGTCTGGGTCGTCAATTGCAACCTGCAGCGTCTGGACGGCCCGGTGCGAGGCAACGGCAAGATCATCCAGGAACTCGAAGCGATTTTTCGCGGCGCCGGCTGGAATGTCATCAAGGTGGTTTGGGGATCGGATTGGGATCCTTTGCTCGCGGCGGACACCAAGGGTCTTTTGGTGAAAAGAATGGAAGAAGCCGTTGATGGCGATTATCAGAAATATTCAGTCGAGCCGGGCAGCTACACGCGCAAACACTTTTTTGGGAAATACCCCGAGCTCCTGGAAACCGTCAATCACCTCACCGACCAACAGATTCACAAGTTGCTCCGCGGAGGCCACGATACCCGCAAGGTCTATGCCGCCTACCTGGCGGCAATGGAACACCAAGGACAGCCGACGGTCATCCTGGCCAAGACGATCAAAGGTTACGGACTCGGCGAGGCGGGTGAAGGCCGGAACATTTCGCATCAGCAGAAAAAATTAAACGAGAAGGAGCTCCGGGAATTTCGCCAGCGTTTCAACATTCCCATCAGCGACGAGGAGATTGTTGACACGCCGTTTTACCGGCCGCCGGTTGACAGTCTGGAAACCAAATACCTGCTCGAACGCCGAAAAGCTTTGGGCGGATTTCTGCCGAAACGCGAAGTGAAAGCGGAACCAATCGAGGTTCCGACGCTCTCAAGTTTCTCCACATTTCTGAAAGGCTCCGGCCGGACGGAAGTTTCAACAACCATGGCTTTCGTTCGGTTGTTAAGCCATCTGCTGAGGGACAAACAAATTGGCAAATGCATCGTGCCGATCATTCCCGACGAAGCCCGGACTTTCGGCATGGACGCGCTGTTCCGCGAGATCGGCATTTACTCGCCCAAAGGCCAGCTTTACGAGCCAGTGGATAGCGAATCGCTCCTCTTTTATCACGAGACCAAGGATGGGCAGATCCTCGAGGAGGGAATCACCGAAGCGGGATCGATGGCGTCGTTCATCTCCGCCGGCACCGCTTACGCCACTCACCGGGTCAATATGATTCCGTTCTTCATCTACTACTCGATGTTCGGCTTTCAGCGCATCGGTGACCTGAT
>JBDTOW010000788.1:0-3068 GCA_039933075.1 Verrucomicrobiota bacterium
TGACCAAGAATTATCGACAAATTTCTTTGTCACCGTACCGAGTGCTTATGGAATGGCTGCTTTACATGCTTTTGGGATGAAACTCTCCCGCTCCTGGCTGTGGTTGCTGATCCTCGTGCCGCTGGCTCTCGGTGTGGCCCGGTTGCGCTTCGATGTCGAGATTTTGAACCTGCTGCCCGACAAACTTTCCGTGGTGCGAGGGCTCAAGATTTATCAGCAAAATTTTTCCGATGCGCGGGAGTTAATCATTACTCTCGAAGCGCGCACGCCTGATGAAACAGAATCGGCAGCTCGCACGCTCGCGCAACGACTGCGCTCGCACACCAATCTCGTTGCCGACGTGACGTGGCAGCCCGCCTGGATGGAGAACCCTGGGCAAGCCGCGGAACTGATCGCGTTTCTTTGGCTCAATCAGACGCCCGCTCTCTTCGGCGAACTGACAAACCGGCTCGCCGCGGCAAACCTCACCAATGTCCTGAACGGAGCCCTCGAGCAGTTGGCGACGTCGCTTTCGCCGGCTGATCTCGCCCTGGGCGGCTACGACCCGTATGGGCTGATGCGCCTGCCGGAATCCGTATCGAGTGCGGCGCCGGCCATGGGCTCGGGCGAGGAGCTGTTCGCTTCCGGTGATGGAACGTTTCGATTAATGTTCGTCGAGGCGCAGCCCGACATCATCAGCTACAAGGCATGCCGAAAGTGGATGGCCGACATCCAGCGCGTCATCGCCGCGGCGCGAAGCTCGGGTGAACTTTCCCCGCAGGTGGAGCTCCACTTCACGGGGCGCCCACCCTTCGTCACCGAAATCGCGGGCGGGATGGAAAACGACATGGCGGGTTCGGCGGGCGGGACGCTGGCGACCATCGGAATTTTGTTCTGGCTCACGCATCGCCGCCTGCGCCCGCTGTTCTGGCTGCTGTTTATGCTGGTGCTTATTCTGGCGGGTACGACGGCGCTCGGCGGGTTGTTCCTCGGCACCATCAACGTAGTGAGCATGGGCTTTGCGGCCATCCTGCTCGGACTTGCTGAAGACTTCGGCATCGTCATTTATCAGGAATCGCGCTCGCACCCGGAACTTACCGCAAGCGAACTCCGCCGTGAAGTCGCGCCTGGCATCTTTTGGTCATCCGTGACGACGGCGGGCGCTTTCCTGATTTTGAATCTCAGCGTTCTGCCTGGACTCGGCCAACTCGGCTCGCTCGTCGCCATCGGGATCATTCTCGCCGCGGTGGTAATGCTTTACGGCTACTTGCCGCCGCTTTTGCGTCTGCGGCGCCGGCGGGATTTGGAGAATAATTCCGGCGCGGCCCGGGAAAAGTTCCTGCTGTTTACGCCGCACCGAATGTTGCCGCCGCGAATCGTCTGGTTCATCACGGCGCTGCTGCTCGTTGCCTCGGTGGGTTTGATTTGGAAATACGGGGTGCGGTTCGACCATTCCGCCAATGTTCTCAAACCGAAGAACAGCCAGGCCAACGCGGCTTTGGAGCAAATCAAAGCCCGCTTCGGACGAACCCAGGAGCCGCTGTGGGTGCTCGTGCCGGGCAAGGACGAAATGGAAGTCGCCCAGCGCCTTATCGAAGTGAACGGCGCGTTGAGCCAGGCCGCCGCCAATCAACTGATCGACGGATTCACGCTGCCGACGGCGCTCTGGCCGCAGCCGAAGAACCAGCAAGCGAACCGCGCCGCTCTCGTGGAGCTCTTGCGAGAACGAGAAACAGTCCACACCGCCGCCCTGAACGCGGGCTTCACGACCAACTCGCTCTTCCTCACCGACAGCATCCTCGAGAGTTGGCAACGCGCCGCCGGGAGCACGAACGTCTTTTGGCCAACCAACCATGCGAGCGATTGGATTTTCGGCAAAATCGTGGCCCATCCTACCAATGGTTTCCTTGCCCTCGGCTTCATTCATCCGACCGGGAACGCGGCATCCACGAAGAACTTCGCCGCCGCGTGGCCGAGCGAGTTGCAGCGCCAGGGCGTCATTTTGTCAGGCTGGGAATTGCTCGGCTCGACGGTCTTCGATACGGTCGTGAAGGAGTTTCCTCGCGTGCTGATTCCCATCTTCGTGCTGGTCGTGGCGTCATTATCGTTCGCCTTCCGTAGCCTCAAGGAAGTTGCTCTGAGTCTGATCACCCTCGTGTTCAGCGGCGTTCTACTGTGGGCCATGATGGACGTGCTGAAATGGGACTGGAACATTTTGAACCTGATGGCGCTGCCGCTCCTGCTGGGCATGGGCGTCGATTTCAGCATCCACATTCAACTCGCGCTGCGCCGCTACGAGGGCAACCTGCTCGTTGTGCGGCGATCCGTTGGCCGGGCGCTCCTGCTGGCTGGCGCGACGACCGTGGCGGGCTTTGCTTCGCTCACGTTCTCAACCAATGCGGGCATGGCCAGCCTCGGCAAAGTCTGCGCCCTCGGCATCACGCTGGCGCTCGTGGTCGCGGTCTATTTGCTGCCGGTGTGGTGGAGGGCTTGGATGGGAACGAAAGCAATTCCGCCGGTTCCTTCCGCCAGCAAGCGGGGTTGACATTGTCCGCGTTTCGTCGTGTCGCCGGCCAGGCTCCGCAATCGACAACTATCCGGCAAAGTCCGGCAAAGTTCGCCAACGAGCTTTTATTAGTGACAAATCCAACGGACAACAGAGAACATAAGTGGTCGTATGCAATTCAAGAATTATCGAATTTGGTTGGGAGGTTTGCTGATGCTCGGGTTGAGTGTCGTCAATATCAACCTGCGGGCGGCTGACAAACCGATCAATATCCGCCTGGGGACTCTCGCGCCGCGCGGCACGTCCTATCACAAAAGTCTGATGGTCATGGGAGAAAAATGGCGTCAGGCGGCGGGCGGCGCCGTTCGACTGACGATTTTCCCCGATGGCACGCAAGGGAGCGAAGCCGACATGGTCGGACTGATGCAAACTGGCAATCTTGATGCCGGTCTCCTGACGGGCACCGGTCTCGCGGAAATCGAACCGGCGGTCAACGCATTGCAAAGCATGCCGATGTCGTTCCGCAGTCTCGACGAGGTGGATTACGTCGGCGAGAAGTTGCATCCGCGGCTTGAACAGCGTC
>JBDTOW010000789.1:0-3065 GCA_039933075.1 Verrucomicrobiota bacterium
AGGCTGGCGCTCTTGGCGCCGTCAAGAGCGAACGCGGAAAGCTAAAATCACCGGGGTTTGGCAAGTCTACACGTTAATAGTGTCAAGGGGATTTGTGCCATGCGCTCAAACCTATTTGTCTAGTTCCTGGCCGTTGGCTTTGATGCGGAAATTGCGGGCGAGATATGCGTCCACTTCGGCTTTGGGGAAACGGACGATTTTTGGACGTAAGCTTGATGAAAAAGAGGCGACGCGGAGGTTTTCGCCGGCGCCGCGCATTTAAGCCAACGCGAGTTTGGCCTCAACCAGCGTATTGGTGATACTGTCAGATAGCGGGTCAATCTTGCTGGTGACTTTGGCGGCCAACTCGCGGTATTGGTCGAGGGTGGGCCGGAGGCCCGCCAGCGCGTTGGTAAAGTCGGGGGATGCGACCAGTGCGTTTACGGAAGAGAGCAAGTTGGTGATGCCCCGGTTGATCTCCGACACGTTGAATTCGCCGATGGTGTGATCGAGCCGGAGGATCAGCCCGTTCAGGTTCGTTTGCAGGGTTTTCATGTCGAGGCTGGCCAGGTTTTCGAAGAGTTGTTGGATCTGGGTAGTCTCGCTGGGGATTTCGGGGTAGATTTTCTCCACCTGATGGAAGACGGGTGGCGGCGCCTTGGGATTGAATCGAGTGTCAATGTGGAGCACCCCCGTGACCAGGCTCTCGGTCTGAAGCGAAGCACGCAAGCCTGCCTGAATGCGCTCCTCCATCGCCCGGCTCACGAAGAATGAAGATTCGAACGAACGTGGTGCGCCATGGAAGTTCGCACTCGCCGCTTACTTAGTTGAATATATTCTGGAATCTTGGCGTCGCAATCCCGCGAGCCGCAACATTTGCTTCACGGCTTCCTGATTTACCAGTAGGCCGGCCAAAACCAGGACTAGGAGTGAGCCGCTAGTTCCTTCTCTTCCGCCTCCACCCACTTGCCGTGTTCGCGAATCAAATCGAGCAGCCGATCGACGGCCTCCGCTTCGGGAATGTTGAATTTGATCGGTTGTTTGCCAACGTAGAGGTTGATCTTGCCCGGCGCACCGCCAACGTAACCAAAATCGGCGTCCGCCATTTCGCCAGGGCCATTGACGATGCAGCCCATGATGGCGATTTTCACGCCTTTGAGATGTTCTGTCCGCGCCTTGATCCGTGCGGTCACGGTTTGGAGATTGAACAGAGTTCGGCCACACGAAGGACACGCCACGTAGTCAGTCTTGAACGAACGACATCCAGCCGCCTGCAAAATATTATAGGCGAGCCGCAGCGATTGACCGGCGCCCGGTTCGCCACGGATTAAGATCGCATCGCCGATTCCGTCCGCCAGCAGCGAGCCGATCACAACCGCGGCGCGCAGCAAGGCAATCTTCGGCTCAAGCGGCGCCGGCTCGAAGTGGAGACAATCCTTAAGCACAATTGGATTGTTCAGCCCGAGACGCTTGAGTTTGGCGCCGAGAAGCCGGAAGGCGGTGATCGCGGGCAGATCCACACCGTCCTTGACGGTGACCAGTTGCGTATCGCAGTTCACAACGAAGTCTGTCGTCGGATCAATTTCAAAAACATTCAGGTCCTCGTAAACAGCTTCAGGCTTCACGTCGTCTTTCGGGCGGATCTTTGGCGCGACTTTTTCCCAGGTGGCGCGAGTGACGACCACTCGGACGGTTTGTTCGCCACCGCAATTCACACCTTCGGCCAGCTCGATCTCCGGCGTGGGCCGGCGCTCGAAGGAAAACGGATCGAATGGCCATGCGGCAGAATAGGGAGGGCTTCCAGCCTGTCCATTAGGGGGAGACAGGCGGGACGCCTGTCCTACTTTTAGAGTGAGGCGGGGAATTTGATCGAGTAGATCATGGCAGACTTCGATTTCGCGCGGGGAATCCTCCGTTAATGAAACGCGAATCGTGTCGCCCAAGCCGTCACACAGCAGCGACCCGATTCCAATCCCGCTTTTGATGCGGGCGTCCTCGCCTTCGCCGGCCTCGGTGACGCCCAGATGGATCGGATAATTCCAATCCGGACCAAGCTCGTTCAGGCGCGCGACCAGCAGTCGATAACACTCGATCATCACCTTGGGATTGCTCGACTTCATCGAGAACAGGAAATTGTGGAAGTCGCGCTCGCGGGCGATGCGGGCGAATTCCAGCGCGCTCTCCACCATGCCGAGAGGGGTGTCGCCGTACCGGTTCATGATCCGATCACTGAGCGAACCGTGGTTGGTGCCGATTCGCAACGCCCGCCCCAGTTCCTTGCACAGTTTCACCAACGGCGTGAAGCGCTCCTCGATGCGCGACAGCTCGGCGGCGTATTGCTGGTCCGTGTATTCTTTGATCGCGAATTTTTTCGAGTCAGCGTAATTGCCCGGATTGATCCGCACTTTCTCGACCCACCGGGCGGCTTCGAGGGCGGCGTCCGGTTTGAAATGGATATCGGCTACGATCGGCACGCGGCAATCCCGCGAGCGGAGTTCCGCCACGATATTCTTAAGATTGGCCGCATCTTTCACCGTGGGAGCGGTGATGCGCACCAATTGGCAACCCACCGCCACCAGATCCAGCGTCTGCTGCACGCAAGCTGCCGTGTCCATTGTGTCGCAAGTCAGCATTGACTGCGTTACGATCGGACGGCCGCCACCGACGATGACCCCGCCCGCGGCGGGATTGCCGATCACGACCTCCCGGGTTTTGCGTTGTTCGTAAAAGAAGGGAGAAGAACAGTATTGCATGAAGGTTACTTCGGTGGCGAGAGATCCGTCTTCGGAGCAAATTTAATTTCGATTTTCTCGCTACTCTTCCAGGGCAGATCCTGGGCGTCGTAAAAGGTGACGTACAGCATATAGCCGATGATCAACACCGCGCAGGCGGTTTGCACAAACTGAAGCAACTTCGCGCTCACCGGCTTTCGCCGCACCGCCTCGATCAGCGCCAGCATGATGTGACCGCCGTCCAACACCGGGATCGGCAATAAGTTGATCAAGGCGAGATTGACATTCAAAATCACACTGAACCACAGCGCCATCCGCCACCCATGCTCGCTCTCGAACAGCTTGTAGTAAATC
>JBDTOW010000790.1:0-3064 GCA_039933075.1 Verrucomicrobiota bacterium
TCCCGCATCGTAAAGCTTATGCCGATTCACGCTGCGGAAGAGCGACCGCCGCGAACCAAAGGGACTATATTCGGATTGCGAGGGTTCCACCTCGTGATTGCGCACGAGGATCGTTTTGCCATCGGCGCCCGGAAATGTCGCCATTCCATCGTGCTTGCCCGGCACCAGCAGGCCATCGTCCATGACTTCGCCTGTCTCCGAGAAAATGTCATAGGAAAAATTTGGCGGCAGATCGATGGTCTGATAAAAATCGGTCACCAGTTGCGCCTCGGTTTCGGCAGCCAATTCTTTCGCGCTTTTTCCCTGGGCCGCGTACTCCACGAAATTTCGCAGTCCCGCAAATGCCAGGGCTACAACCCCGGAATTTCTTAAGAAATGGCGGCGTGAAATGTTCATGCTGCCCTCTCAACCTCACAGGTTGGTTTTGTTCAACTCGGCGAGGATAAATTTGCGCCGATTCTGCACCTGGTTGCGGAATGACTGGATGTCTTTGTGAAATCTCTGAAGGGAGTATTGCGCCTCTTCGCCGGGCACATTTCCGCGGATCGCGATCTCTGGCTCCAACCGCCTTTCCATTGCGTTAATAATCGGGAATATCTTTTCGTCGGTGAAAGTCGTGGTGCAAAACTCGCGCAGCCGGGCGAGGAAACGCTTGCGAAATTCGGGGTTCGCCAGGAGCGGTCCGGAAAAGTAACCCGGGTTGCGCCACCAGCTCACGCCACCGAAGGGACCCTGCACACGATTAGCCCTGGATCGGCGGTCGACCGCTGGCGACTCGTCTCCCTGCATCCCGTAGGTCAGCGGCATTTCGCACCAATCATATTCCGGCGACGCGCCGTCATAATCGCCCCAGGTCTTGTCCTCGTCCCAGGGATACATCTCCCATTTGCCCGTCCCCCCCACATCGTGGTACGCGAAGTAATTGTTGAAGAACCCATCCCAGTTTTGGATGCACATGTTCACGACGAAATAGTTGACCAGCTCCTCGACGTTAAAATTTTCCTTGATGAACTCCCATTGGTCAGCGCCGGATTTCTTGTTCAGCCCGTTGATCACTTTCAGCAAGTCATCGTGTCCGGTTGAACGATTGGTTTTCTTTACGTGCTTCCCCACGACGCCCTGTCCGAACCACTGAAGTTTGTACATGTTTCCGGAATCATCTCTTCCGTGCCGGGTCAAAAATGATTTGTCCGGTTGGTCGAGAAGCAGGTGGTAGCCGAGCAGACGGCCATCCACCCAAAGGCGAATGTGTTCGGTCGATTCCGCGGGGATACCGGCAAGTCGATAGACTTCATAAGCCAGGGGTTCCGCCAGCACCCACCTGGGCGACTGTTCGAAGATGATATTGACCGTCGTCATGCCCTTCAGCGCCTGGCGTTTTTGGAAGTGAACTTTGTATCCCCCCTTGCGCGGCGTTACCCGAACGTGATCGAAAGTCTGGGGCTCGCCGCCATCCGGTGGCACGTAAACGAAAGCTGAGTTCCCGCGTGTCGGCACCGGAGAATGCTGCGCTGGCCCCGGCATTCGCCACGGCATGTTTCGCCTTAACGTCTCGCCTCGGTCTGGGGGGCTGACGTTGATTACGAAGCCCAGTGGAATTGCCGCTTTGGCCGTGCTCGAAAACGTGTAGTAGGAATAGGTCCAGGAAGGCTCGTTTTCCGAGGGTTGCATTCGTTCCATTCCGGCGGCATCCAGCGCCTTAATCCGGAAACGAACCAATGCGCCCTGCAAGTGCCCGTCGATCGTCGCTTCATAAACGCCGCTCTTCTCCTCGCCAGAGATGCGCTTCATTTCCAGCGGTGTTTCCGTGGACTGCCGGCCCGTGGACGCAGTGCGGAAAAGCAACGTCACCGTCTTCACGCCATCGGCGTCGGCAACCGTCGCGCGAACGGTCACCTTCTCTTGCGGCCGAGGGTTGGTCGGCGAAAATTCCACCTTCGAGATCGCCGGAGGAAGGTTAGTTGAATAATTATCATTCCTTCGGCCCGGTGTGCCCGAAGGTTGTTTGATCGGTGGAAGCTTGGAAGTTGCCCAGTTCTCGGCGCGCTGGCTCTCGACGTCGGAACAAATCCGTTCCAGCGATGGCGAATGACCATCCGGGCCCATCGGCCATTCTCCGTGGTCCGAGTATTTAACCGAATCGACGATCTGTTTTCCCGAATTTGAAAGTTCCAGCCGGTCACCGGTATGGCTCAGTTTACCCGAAAAATTCCCGAGCGCGGCTATCCCGGCGCCATAACGAGCTGAAAAATCCTGGGTGTTGCGGCAGACGGCCAGGTAGGAGCCCGGGCCGATCCTCGCGCCCTGGGGGAAAACGTATTTGATCCCTTTCGAGAAGGACCAGTTCGAGAGGTCCACCGCGGTCTGTCCACGATTAAACAATTCAACAAACTGCAGGTTCTGCAGTTCGCTCGGCGGATGGTACATGATTTCGTTGATGATGACATCTTTCTCATCACCGCGAACTGAGAGCGCAGCGGCAAAGGGGAAGAGCAAGGCAAGGAACAGTCCATCAATTCGGGAACAGGCAAGCGTGAACATATCGTTTCTCATTTAACGCCGCCCACGGCAAATGGTTCGCAACGTTTCGGACGCAGCAACAAACTAAGGTTTGCTGTTATCACCGTCCATCGAATTTGGTACGGCTTACCGGTTAAGACTTTGCCAACTGCTGAAGTGTTCAACCTTATTCACGGATTTTGCGGCGACCGCAGTCGACCGCCCGCGGTGGCAATGAGTGCTTCGGCGATTCCGCCGCTGACTTTGATGGAGGCAAGTTCCTCGTGCCCGACGAAGTGAAACGAGTTCATAATGCCAGTAACGGTGCCGAGCAATCCAAGCAGGGGTGCGAGCGTGATGAACGTGCCAAGCACCCAAAGGCGTTTCTCTGCTTGTTCGATCTCCTCCATCGCTCGCAACTGCATTGCGCCAGGCAGAGACGAGTGCGCGTGGACCAACCCCTCGTGCAGCGTGGCAAGGTGCGGGTCGGTGGCGTTTTGCTCGGCCAGAGAAACCGCCCGGGAGAAATTCCCGGCGCTGAGGGCTTCGAACGCTCCTGCCAATG
>JBDTOW010000791.1:0-3062 GCA_039933075.1 Verrucomicrobiota bacterium
ATGTCCGAACTTTCATGTCCGAACTTTCATGTCCGAACTTTCATGTCCGTGTCAGCAGCGAGACAATTGTGCTCAACTGCCGGTGCCTCGTCTAGTGTAATTTTTAAACCCCCGCCGATTCCCAGCGATTCTCAAGCAGGACAACGTCGAACCCCTGAGCATTGGCATCGTCCACGAGGACGAGTTTGTCCGGTTCCTTGTACACGACGAATTGGACGGCGGCGTCTTTCCCGTCGTTGCTGAGGAGGGCCAAATCGACGACGGCCTCCTGGCGCCGGCAGACGAACTTCATCGTCAATTCGACGTTCGACTGCGGTTTGTCGAACTCCCAATAGGCGATCTTGTTCCCGCACTTCGGTTCGCTCGTCAGACGCGGCGTCTGCGAGAAGGAGAGTTCGCGAATCGTCTGGACGGTCGAATCCTGCGGCACCGGCATCCAGACGCGGAGTTTGATCGCTCCATCCGGTACGCCCGACAGCTTGCCCACGTATTCAATGGCGAACGTGCGCCCGACGTCGGACTTCATGTATTTGGGAGCGATGACTTGCTGATTGGCGGGTTCCTTTGGAGGAGCAGGCAGATTGTGAAGGACTTGACCTTCCTTCAACCGGCGGGCGAACACTGGGTATGTGTTTAAACACTGGCAGTGTTCGTGTTGAAATGTCCTGAACACGCGGGTCAGAATTACGCACCTTCCAATCCGCATTTATGTTTTCACTCCTGGACGTAGAAGTCGAAAATGACTCCCCAGGCACCCGAGCCGGGTTGGATCGAATTGTCCACGTTCTGTGTTACCGCCCCTGGTTGGTATTCACCGGCCGAATTTGTGCCGAAAGTCTTGAATGTGTCCTTGGCATCTTTGTTCCCCGTGGGGAACTTTCTCCCTCTCCCCGCGAGCCACGAGCGGGGAGAGGGTTGGGGGAGAGGGGAATCTTCAATAAAAACGCTCCTCCTCTCCCCCGGCCCTCTCCTCCATCCGATGGAAGAGAGGGAGAAGTCTCCGCATCTCCGCCCTGTTTTTTCTTAATTCAACGGCAGTGAGGACGGGGAGAGGGGTCATGCTCTTTCCGCTTCTATACAATACTTTCCGCACGGGGTCAGGAGTTCTGAGACTGGATTCCAGGGTGGAACACCTGGGGGACAATTTGCAGCGGGGGTGACACCAAAGTGCATAAAGCAGGGGTGGACTGCTTTTATTACCCGTGGATTGTATCAATCTTCGCGCGCGCGGTAGAACCTTAGCGATTGTCCCGGTGCACTTTCGTCGCGGAACATTATCCCGCCGGCAACGGCCTGGTTGGTCAAGACACCCTGCCAGCCTTGCAGGTCGGTCGAAACTTCCAAAACGAAGGTCCGGCCTATGTGACCATGCACCCGCACTAGCGGCGCGCCATTTTTGAAACCCTCCAGGCGCACCAGCGGCAGCGCGTCGTTCGACAACAAGAAGTTCGCGCTGACGTAATCACCGATGGCCTCACCGGTGCTTTTTCCATAGATGTTGTCGAACATGAAATGGAATCCGCCATAAATTCGGCTCATGCCGATTTCGTCCGCGCAAACGGCCAGACTGTCAAAGGTGCGGAAAACTCCCTGCACCGTATCCGATGTAGTAGAGAAGGTGATTGCGTCGGTGCCGTAGAAGTGCGCGAGCACTTGCGCGCTCGCTTTGCTGAAGGTGCTGTGGCCGCTTGGATAAGCTGGAAACGGCGGCGAGGCAAGAAACTGCGCCCAGGTTTTGTCCGCCTCGGTGAGCGGATTGTTATCTTCGTCCGCGCGTTGGATGGCCGTCACCGGACGCCACAGATTATAGAGATACTTGACTTCCCAGCATAAAATCGCGCCATCCGCTTGCGCCACGCTGATCAAAGCAAAGAGCCGGGCGTTCTCGGCCAGGGTGTTGTTGCGGTCGCTCGCGATCGTTTCCGCAATCAAGTGCCAATGGCCGGGCGGCATGGACGTGTAACTGAAGTCCGACCAGTACCGGGCGATCAGACTTTGCTCGGCTGTCCGCACTGTGCTGTTGAGGCTGCCGATGGCTTTGACCTCGTTGAGAGCTTCGGCGTATTCGGGACTTTCCAGCGGCGGCGGCGGCGGCGGCATGAACGGCTCCAGCTCGGGCAAACAAAACGGGGTCACGTAACGCCACTGCGGCGTCAGCGGAGGACGAAGGGACGGCGGCGTGCGACGCCATTGGCCGGGAGCGTCGCTGGGAATGTAGGGAACATCGGTTTGAGAACCGTCGGATGCGCGACTCGCCAGCGTCAATTGTCCGATTTGTGTTCCAATCGCCAGACCGTTCGTCAGTCCGGGTCCTGGCGTGGCGCTCGCAAGGTACGTTTCATAGAGATCATCCGCCCGGGCGCGCAAAGGCGGGTAGAGCACTGTCATCACTTCATAAGCCGCGCCCACGGCTGCCGCCTCGGCAGATGTACCGGAGGGCGCATCAATTTGAAAACGATATGGCTGATGGGTGCGAACCACCGAGTTGACTGCGTCGTAAATGGCGGTGTGCAAGATCGCCAGATTCCGCGAACTGAGCGTGGGTCCGCTATTGTCAGCACGGATGGCAGCGATCATCAGCGCGTTCCATTCTATCACAACGTCAGCTCGCGCAAATCCGCCGAAACACAACAGCCAACCAACGAGCCAGCATACCGCTCTGGAAAATGACGACATTGTTGATTCAAAGCATATCGATCCGCGGGCGTTCGTTGCAATGGAATGTTTAGTCTGGAAGCATTCGCGGTGAAAGCCAGGCGGGGCGTTCAGCCGTTTCCAGGTGGCAGAACGCTCTTCGCCGGGGTAAACTGGACAATTCACAATCCGCTAGGCCAAATTGTTGGAACGCTCCTCCGGGGTTCGCCCGCCGAAACCGAACCTGATCCTGCCTGGCGAGGCCGACGCAATCTTCAATCTGGCCGGTTAACCGGCCCCTGGAGTTTGGACATTTTTACAACCTGCAACTGGTCGAACCCGTGACGGAGCTTCTCCCGGAGGGAGATTTGAGAATAGCCCGGCAGTTCACTGCCGGGTTCGAATTTACGGTTGCATAAGTCCCGAAG
>JBDTOW010000792.1:0-3048 GCA_039933075.1 Verrucomicrobiota bacterium
TGTAATCCGGCAGCCTCTCCTTCAGGAAACTCCGAAGGTCCCGGAGGGAGAACCGAGAATAGCCCACGCGTCCTATGGCGAGTTGCTGGCTGTTCGGGCTGAAGCTGAATTGGCTGAGGTTGGCGGGAATGGGAGCCACGAGCGTGGCGAGTTCCTGCGCCGTTTCCGGCGTCCGCAACTCGATGCTCGAATAACTCCGCGCGATCGCCAGCATCCGGCCGTCCGGCGAGAAAGCCGCGTGGCCGTGCACCTCCCCGGCGCTGGTGCGCGGGATGGTGTGCCGGACCTCCCAGGTGCTCGTATCGCAACTCTGGGCTTTGTTGCGGAATCCCGTTGGGATTCAGGAAAAGGATTCTCTACCAAAACCTGATTTGCGCCCCGTTGGCTTCCTCAAGTTCTTTTGTTTGTTATCTTCGTTGCCTTCCGTTAAATCCAACTGCTGTCTTTAGGTTTATTCTTCCTGCACCCGAATTCATTTCGTAAGCTCCTGTTCGTGTCCGTTCCAAAGAGGTGTTCGACATTCTCTAGTGAAATGTCTCGTAAATAAGTTTACGTACCCGATGCCGAATTTCTCGAGAATGGCCGCGAATTGATGATTTCCCATGTAAAGTCATTTCGGCGACACTACACTAGTTTGTGCGGAGGGTTCGCCTTTCGGGGATTGCTCGCGATCCTGTGCGCCGGATTTGCGACGAGGGTGTGGGGAGCCGGCCATCAAACCGTCCGTACCGATCCCACCTATCTCATCGATACTTGGGAGACAGAAGATGGGCTGCCCGAGAACTCCGCCACGGCGATGGTGCAGACGCCGGATGGTTATCTCTGGTTCGGCACGTTCGACGGCCTGGTGCGCTTCGACGGCGTGAAGTTTACCGTTTTCGATCGGTCCAATACACCAGAACTGCCCAGTGTGGGCATCGTCAATCTGCACTTGGATCGGCGGGGCCGGCTCTGGATCAGCACCTATCTCGGGCTGGTCATGCGCGAAGCCGGACCCGGCCAGCCGGCGGGCGGACGGTGGCGCAGCTTCAGCCAGGACGACGGCTGGGCCGGCGATTTCGTGCGCACGTTTGCCGAGCGCGCCAACGGCGATCTGCTGCTCACCACGTTCAACGGAACTGTGCTGGAGTTCGCTAACGACCGTCTCAAGTCGCTGCCCGCTCCGCCCGGGAAGCGGGGCCAGGGCTACCTGGGTGTGGTCGATGAAGCGGGCCATTGGTGGGTGGTGCAGTCGCGATTCGTGGGATGGTGGGATGGGCAGCGCTGGGTGGAAACGGTGTCGGCCGCCAATCGGGAGGTGGAGTTCACCGGAGCCGGACCCGCGCACGACGGTGGTTTCTGGCTGGTATCGAACGACAAAATACGACGCTATCGCAATGGGGTGGAAACGGCCCAAAGAAAGCTGGCGGAAACTCCGGGCGAATATTGGAGCCTCTTTGAGGACCGCCGTGGCAACGTGTGGATTTGCACCGTCGGTCAAGGCGTCTCCCAGGTAACCCCGGACGGCGCATTTCGGCGGTGGAACGCCACGAATGGGCTGGGTTACGACGTTACGCGTTTCGTTTTCGAGGACCGCGAGAGAAACATCTGGGTCGGCACCAGTGGCGGCGGGTTGACACGGTTCAAGACGAGACGCGCCACGACCCTCGGCCCGGAAAGCGGCCTGGCTGACCGCGTGGTGACGTCTATCTGCCCGAATCCGGCCGGTGGCGTGTGGATCGGGACATATGGAAAGGGAGTTTTCCAGTCGCAGAATGAGAGCGTCAGCGGGCTTTCGCGGCCGGAGTGGCCAGGCGATTCACTTTACGTTCAATCGGTCTTCGCGGACCGTTCCCGGCGCATCTGGGTGGGAACGTTTGACCGGGGACTGTGGCAGATCGAGAATCAAAGCGCACGCCCAATCCCCACAGAAGCGATGGGCGGCCAGAACGTCAATTCCATCTTCGAGGATTCTCGCGGACGCATCTGGCTCGGGGACGGCCAGGGAGTCACGGTCTGCGAATCAAACCAGTTTCGCATCTATGCAGACAAACATGGCTTGCCGAACGCCGGCGTAGGGTCCATCGCCGAGGACAGGGATGGCGCCATCTGGGTCTCAAATCCAGAGGGCGTCTTTCGGCTGGTGGATGGTCGATTTGTCGACGTGCGGACGGAAAATCAGCAGGCGCTGCGCGACATTTCCTGCTTGATGGCAGAGCCGAATGGAGGGATGTGGCTGGGTTCTCTCCACGACGGCTTGTTGCGATGGCGGGATGGCCGCTGGTCGCGGATCGATGCCAGGGTCGGATTTCCCGTGAACGTGGTGCGTGGGATGATCGGGGACGACACAGGTTTTCTCTGGATCGCGTCGGATCACGGTATCGTCCGCGCCAATCTTCAGGAACTGCAACGCGTTGCCGACGGCGACCTGGCGCGCGTTCATTGCCAGGTGGTGGATCAAGCGGATGGCCTGGCCAGCGGCGACTGCGTCGCCGGGCATCAACCGGCCTGCGCGCGGGATAGCGCGGGACGATTATGGTTCGCGACGATCAGGGGTGTCGTGATGATTGATCCGGCGCGTTTCGATCTCAACACGGTGCCGCCGCCCGTACAGATCGAGGAAGTGATCTATCACGCTCCCGCATCCAAAGGCGCTCGGCGACCCATCGACGCTCCGACGCTTCAACGGTTCAACGGTTCAACGGTTCAACGCTCCAACGCTTCAACGACAGCCAATGAAATCGAAGTTCACCTCCCCGCCCCATTCGCCGAACCGATCCGTCTGCCACCGGGGAGCCGCCAGATCGAGATTCATTACACCGGCCTGAGTTTTACCGCGCCTGAGAAAGTGCGGTTTCAAACCCGGCTCGACGGATCGGGAGGCGATTGGGAGGAACCCCACGACCGCCGCGTCGCGCGCTTTTACGAACGTCCGCCCGGCGCCCACGTGTTTCGCGTGCGCGCGGCCAACAATGACAATGTCTGGAATGAAGCGGAGGCCACACTCGCCTTCACGGTGCAACCGTATTACTGGCAGAACCAATAGAGACACCCGTGTCAGCGTCTGAG
>JBDTOW010000793.1:0-3048 GCA_039933075.1 Verrucomicrobiota bacterium
TGATTACGTTTTACGCTTTACGTTTTACTTTTCACGCATCACGCATCACGCATCACGTGCCATGCCTTTGAGCTACGCTGAACTGGAACAGTTTTACGAGGGTCTCGTCACGCGCGCGCGTCATCGCGGGATTACGTGCGCCATCACCAGCGGCATGGCCTGCGTGGCCTTCGGGGTGGCTCAGGCGACGAAGGATTGCGATTTGCTGTGCGCTCCTGCCGCCGCCGGAAAGTTCCTGACCCTGCTGGGCGAAGCGAGTCTTAACGGCCAGTTGCCCAGTTATCGAGGCCACCTCACGCCACCACTGGATGTACGCTGGATGCGCGGCGGGCGGACAAGCCATTTCGTCTGGGATGCATCGGGCGCGGAGGCTTATCTCGATGTATTCGGAGTCGCGCCGCGGAGTAGTTCGCCACGGGAGGCGGAACTCCAGGGTTGCTACGCGGGTCCGCACACGGTGGCGGAGATGAAGCGAACCAACCGCGAAAAGGACTGGCCGTTCGTGACGGCCTTGGGGGTCAAGCTCCTTGAAGCCGGCGATCCGCGTGGCTGGTTGCACCTCTTCCATTTCCACGTCCGCGCCTTCGGCGAGGAGATGGCGCGCGTCAATTCCCTGCCGCTCGCCGCTCGCCGCCGCTAAGATGCTGAAATGATTGACCACGCCCTCCGCAAGGGCGTCAAATTCGAGAAGCCGGCTTTGAGTGTTACCCCGTAAAGTAGAAAGCAGAGTAAGAAGGGTCGAAGCCAGGGATGTTCTTTAACCCGAACAGAGGAAATCCAGAAAATCCACCCCCGTGCATTTGCACGTTTTGCGTTCACCGCGAGTTGCGGTTAGTCCGTTCGTAGGCGCCTTTGAAAGAGGCCCGCGATTGGTATAGAAGCGCAGTTTGAAAACGCACAAAAACTCCAACAGCGGCGCGGATAGAGCACCTACCTATATAATTTTCTATCTATTTATTGATTCATATTCGTGTCTGAATGTAGCGTATTCATTCTTGATACTGCTTCTTGATACCTCTCGAAAGAGAATAAGCTGAGCAAAACGATGCCGAACCCTTCAAGTCCGCAAGGACTGGTTAGAAAACACAGTTCGCAAACCTGACCCGCTAAGTTCCATCCGGATTTATTATGCCCACTCGCGGTGAAGGGGGTGAAGGGGGTGAAGGGCAAGCTCGTCCGAAAGATCTTGAAAATTGACGTGCTCTCGTTCGCCAGGCTGCGTCTCGCAGATTTCGACAAGCTGGAACAATTCGCTCAGTCACCAAAACCAGGTGCCTCACTCGGGCGGCAAAGTTCGGAGCCAATGCGGAGGGCAAGGATGGAGGCCGGTTCCATGCGCCCCGCTGTCCGGCACAACTCTTCGTCGAGATGTTGACGTCCTATAAAACATCATGGCACCCTTCCTTGCACATGATGCCACACTCAATCATTTGGGGCATTACCCTGCCTTGGACGCGCGCGAAACGCGTGGTTCGATTTTCGGCAGCCAATCAAGTCGATCAGAATCACCTCTAAGAAAGAGCACCCGAAGCCCCGCGAAGTGGACGAGCTAAACCAGCCTATGAAAAATAAAGCGAACAAGAAGAAAGTGAGCGCGCGCAAGACTGAATTACCGGCATCCCGCTCGGTCGCCGAAACCAATGCCGATACGTTACGTGCTGTAGCGAGCAATCCCTCCGCTCCGTTCAAGATGCAGCCGGAGGAAATCGAGAGCGCGCTTGTCACTGGGCAGCACGCAGACCTGCTGAAACGCTACTTTGGTGAGCGGGAATACGCGGAGTTGCAAGCGCTCGCCCGTGATGCAAGCGCGCGTTCCGTGCGTGGCGGGCCGCGTGTGCTGATCTTGCCCGGAATCATGGGCTCCACTCTCGGCTCGGAACGCCCATTTTTCTTTGACGACGTCATTTGGGTTGATCCGATCGACATTGCCGCTGGACACCTGACGACATTGTCGCTGATTCCTGGCCCGACACGCCACAAGGCGCTCGGCGTCATTCTCTTCAGCTACCTCAGAATCAAACTGGCGCTCAAGCTGGCGGGTTATGACGCGGATTTTCATCCGTTCGATTGGAGGCAAAGTGTCGAAGAGTTGGGACAGGATCTCGCCAAGCGCATTGCCGCCGAACCGGCGAAGGAAATGTCGTTGGTCGCGCACAGCATGGGTGGACTTGTTGCCCGTGCGGCCCTGAAATCCGCGGGTCAAAAAGTGAAGCGGCTGATAATGCTGGGGACACCCAATTTCGGATCATTCGTTCCCATCCAGGCACTGCGCGGGATCTATCCCATCATCCGCAAGATCGCCTTGCTCGACCTCACCCATTCACCCGAAGAACTTGCACAGAAAATTTTCAACACTTTTCCCGGTCTGTACCAGATGTTGCCCGCACCGGAGAAGTTTTCCGTCTTCGACGTGTTTGATCTTCAGTCATGGCCCAAGGCCGGCCCGACTCCCCGTCAGCCACTGTTGGACTCTGGGCGAAAGACGCAGAGTTTTCTGGCGGCGCCAGACGATCGCTTCACTTTGATCGCCGGCATCAACCAGGACACGGTTACCGACGCGCATTTCGACGGTACCGAGTTTACTTTTTCCGTCAGCAAGGATGGCGACGGCACCGTGCCGCTCACGTTCGCGCAGCTTCCGAATGTGCGGACATACTACGTCGAAGAATCCCACGGCAGTCTTCCCAATAACTCGAAAGTCATCACGGCGGTTAAAGACCTTCTCTCGCTGGGAACGACGGATGCGCTGCCGCAACAATGGGTGCCGCAACGCGCCGCGCCGCGAGTAATCGATGAAGCGACTGTGCGCAGTGCGGTGCCGGATGCCGCCACCGCCGGGCAAGGAGCGGCGATAAGCGACAAGGCGGTGCGTGAACTGCTCGAGGAGGTCGCGGCTCCGACCTCGAAGGAGGAGCAACTTGCCGTGACCACCAGCCCGGTCGCTTCCGTAAAAGGCGTGGTCGTTGGCCGCAAGTTGCAACGTCGATTGGATTTGCGGCTGGCGCACGGCAGCATCACGGAAGCAAACAGCAAGGCTTACGTCCTCGG
>JBDTOW010000794.1:0-3046 GCA_039933075.1 Verrucomicrobiota bacterium
AGCCGAGACCGCCGCCGAGTTAAACGCCTTGCTCCCCGCCATTCTGGACAAAGCCTTCAAAGGAGAATTATGAGTATGCCGCAAATTCAGGCTCGTTTTCCGAACTACAGCGTCAACGCGACACTGACGCTCGCCTGGATCGCCAATTTCGTTGCCCTCGTGATTACAGCGGACGCTCAGGGCACCAAACTGGCAGACAAGCCAGCCTTTCTTGCGAGTCTTCCCGGCCGGGGGCTGGCGCAGCATGATTTCCTTTTCGCCGGCGAGGCGAAGACCCGCGACATCTATATCGTCCCCGGTGGCCAGGTGGTTTGGTCATTGGGTGAACCAATGGTCGCAAAAGATCGATCCCGACACCGCGCCGGTGCAGGCGCTACCGGAGAATTCTTTTTAGAAACCTCACTCCCTTGAATGCAATCTCGTCGCGGGTCGGCTCCATCGGACGCCAGATCGAGGCGGCGCGCGCGATGACGGTCACGTCGGACGTGAACGACTCGATCACCACATCCCCCCGATAATCGATGGCCTTCAGCGCGGCGGCGATGGATTTCCAGTCGATATGGTCGTTGCCCGGCGTGCCGCGGTCGCAGCCGCAAGCATGGAAATGGCCGAGCAGCTTCCCCGCTTTGCGGATTGCGGCGGCGGGGTTTTTCTCCTCGATGTTCATGTGAAAAGTGTCGAGGTGCAGTTTGAGTGCGGGACTGCCGACATCGTGGATCATTTGCAAGCCTTGCTCGCAAGTGTTGATGAAGTCCGTCTCGAAGCGGTTCACCGGCTCCAAGGCAATTGCGCGACCGTGGTCCGAAGCGTAACGGCAAACTTCCTTGAGATTCTTCACGACTGCTTTCCATTGCTGCCGATGTTCCTTCGGCGGCACGGCGTCCGCGCGGCCGACGGTTGAATAGACCACACCCACCAGCGTGGCCGAATCGAGCAGGATCATCTGATCGATGACGCGCTTCATGAATTCCACGCCCGCCCGCTGCTGTTCCTGCGTGCCACGCAGGTCCTTGTCCGGACCGAGGCAGGGCGTCACGGAACCGCACACCAGGTGGTTCTTCACAAGCCGCGCCTTCACGTAATCCGGATCGATGTGCGCCAGATTCTCAATGGAAATCTCCACGGACTCGAAGCCCCACTGCCTGAACTGCGGGAAGAGCCGCGTGCTCCGGTTCGTGAAAGGGCAGGTGAACAGGAATGTGTTGATGCCGAATCGCATAGTAAAGTTATTCAAAAAAGCAACGCGCAATAAAGATGTTGCCCGAGAGAGGATTCATTGTTTGGCTTGCGGGGAAGAGTAGCCCGCCGCCGGTTTTCCATCCGGATCCAATTTTCCGCAAGCCCACAACAGACCGTTCGCCACGAGGCGAAGATAATCCGGCGAGGAGGTCGTCTTCATATCGTGTCCCAGCGTCGTGCCAAAGACGCGGCCTTGCTCGAATTGATAAGTCCAGCAGACCACGTGTTCGCGGCCATCCTGCGGGCTCCTGGCTTTCAAAAGCGGGTGTGATTGCGGATCGATGGAAATGGTTTGGTAGAGCTCGTCACCCGCGGTCTTCCAGTCATTCGGAAAGAGTTTCGTGATCGGATTGCTTTCATCGAGTTTGACGACGGTAAACGGGCTGTAGGCATCATGAACCTTGGACCGCATGCCACAGCACGTTTCCCACTCGTGGAGTTTAGGCGAGCGTCTGAAGGCATGGACGGCGCAATGAATCATCAGCGTTGGCTTGCCGTTACGGGTGGCGCGCAACGCGTTTTCGAGCAAGTTGTCGGGCGCTTCATCATCACAGACGTCATATACCACCGCATCATAACTCTCGGCGAACTTCGGATCGCGCAGAACCTCGAGTCCGATTTTGACTTCAAAGGTCGCGTTGACAAGTTGGCTGATGTGGTTGGTGAGATAAGGCACCTGCTTTGCGTAGTCATGGTAACCACCACCCGTGATCAAAAGCACTTTCAGAGGAGCTTTCAAGTTTGGCTGCCCGGCCGCACCAACCGCGAAAAAAACCGAAAGGAGAAAGAAAACCAAAACACCCGCGCGACGAGTGGCGAGAGTTAACAAGGAATGCAAGGCCGAAACGAAAACACGACCATCCAAAGAGCAGGCAAGATTTGACATAAACGTGATGGTACCGGCAGAGGCGGCCAGATCAAGCGCAGGGTTTGCCATGAGCAGAAAGCAAAAATGAGCCGGCGAGGCTCTCGAGGCGATTCACGCCGGCCACCGCCGGCGCGAGGAAGCGCGCGACGTCTATCGCCGCATGCAGCGGCCCTTTCAGTTCTGGCATCTGGATGAGGAACAACTGGATGTCAAAGTAGCGAATGTCCCAGAGCGTGCGCGCGCCATATTCGGCGCGGAAGTATCCACTTTTCAAGTCGTGATAAACGCGTCTTGACTGGCGCGATTGTCCTGTGTGCTACAATGCCGTCACTTTAATCGGTCGAACGACAAGCGTTTGACCCGCGCAGCGTCATGCAGCCCGAAGAAACACGTGTCCGAGACGAAATCCGCCGCGTTGGCCAGCGGACGGCGTTTCACCAACTCATCGCGGAGAACGATGCACAGATCCGCGGCCCGGAACTGGGCAACGGTCGATTGATCGCCTCAGGCAGGACCGCCCTCTACACCGAATTGGTTGGCGATTGGGCCGGCGAACAGCAGCGCGCGTTTGGCTACGACAAGCCCTTCGCCGTGGTGGCGCTGGGCGGCACCGGCAGGGCAGAGATGTCACCGTGCTCGGATAATGACTTCGCTTTTCTCTTCGAGTATGCGCTGGAAGGAAATGCGTTCCTGCTCGAACTCCAGCGTCAGGTTCTGCACTCCGGTGATTTCGAGAACCGGTGCGGCTTCGCTTGTCACGCGCTGCCGTTCTGCCTCGATGACGTGCCGAACCTCCACGGCAAACAACTCAACTCGTTCCTGGACATGCGCATGGTTTACGACCCGCACGGTCTGACGGATCGGTTTCGCGAACGGATTCGCGGCACGTTTGATTCGTTCGAACACTTCCTGCACGTGCGCAGTTTCTGGAAGGATCAA
>JBDTOW010000795.1:0-3036 GCA_039933075.1 Verrucomicrobiota bacterium
TGTTGACGGGGCGTGCAGGAAAAGCGGCGTCGTGCCGCCGCAGTCCAAGGAAGGGCGCGCGGTGTATTTGGTGCGGTGGCAAGCGAAGCGCGGCACCGCTTTTGGCGGCGTGATCAGTCCTTTGGCGCTTTCGATAGCTTTGGCGTGATCAGCGCCGTTGAAAGACTGCGCTCGGGCGAACGCTATTCCCTTTGGTTGGACGCGACCCTCACTTGGATTACACACGGTTTCAATTTGGCATCGAGTGGCATCGAGGCCAGTCTCAAATTTTCCTTTCAATTGTCGGGATGAGGAACCATCACTTCAGGGAAACACACTTGGGAACCCTCGAATTGCCCAGCGCTACAATCAAAAAACAAAATGAAATATTACCTCTACCTTATATTGATGCTCCTGCTTGTTTCAAGTGCGCTCGCCCGGGATAAGCAGGGACCATCCGGCGACGTCGCCTCGGTTCGCCGCCAGGCCAATGTGTGGCGCTCGGAACATCGGCTGATCGATATGCACCAGCATATTGATTACACCGAGGACCGCCTTGCCCGAGCGGTGCGCGTCATGGACGCAGCCGGCCTGGGCATCGGGATCAATTTGAGCGGGGGTACGGTCACCCGAAAGGACGGCGCGCCATCGGAATTCGAACGTCATAAGCAGCTCGCCGATCGCCTTTTCCCCGGTCGATTCGTCCACTACATGAATCTGGATTACTCCGGCTGGGATGAGCCGGATTTTCCGGAACGTGCGGCAAAACAAATTGAAGAAGGTTATCGATTAGGAGCCGCGGGCTTTAAGGAATATAAACGGCTGGGGCTTTATCTTCGCGACCAGGCCGGCAAACTGATCCGGATCGACGATCCCAAACTCGATCCGGTTTGGAAAAAATGCGGAGAACTACGCCTGCCAGTTTCCATTCATACCGCGGATCCACGCGCTTTCTGGCTTCCTTATGAAGAGAAGAACGAACGATGGACGGAATTGAAAGATCATCGGAGCTGGTGGTTCGGTGATCCAGCGGTTTATCCGCCGCGCGAGGAATTGCTGGCGGCGCTCAATCGTGTCATCGAACGGCATCCGCAGACAACCTTTGTCTGCGTTCATTTTGCCAACAACGCCGAAGACATTGCCTGGGTGGACAAGATGCTCGATCGATATCCGAACATGAACGCGGATCTGGCGGCCCGCATTCCCGAAATTGGCCGTCAAGATCCGAGCGCGGTAAAACGCCTCTTCATCAAGCATCAGGACCGCATTTTCTTTGGGACCGATTTCCAGGTATACGATCGCCTCACGCTCGGATCCGGCGGCAGTGGCCCGCCGCCGACCGACGACGACGCAAAGGCATTTTATGCCAAACATTGGCAATGGCTGGAAACAAACGATCGCGCATTCCCCCACATGACGCCAATTCAAGGCGATTGGACAATCGACGCGATCGGGCTGCCGGCTTCAGTCCTGCGCAAGATTTATTTCGACAACGCGCGCAAAGTTTTGGCGCGTTCTCTGCCACCTCCAGTAATCAGGGCTCGGCACATCAGCCACGAGATTTCGCCAGGAGGCCGCTCGGCTAAAGCAGCCTGGCAAACGGCGCTGCCGGCGCGACTGGAGTGTCAATCCAATGCTTCAGTGGCGCGACCAGAACTGTCCACTGCGGTACGCGCCCTTTGGTCGAAGGATTATCTCTATCTGCGTTACGAGTGCCCTTTCACGAAACTCACTGTATTCAAACCCGCGAAGCCAACTGAAGAACGGTTTGGTCTTTGGGAACATGACGTGGTCGAAGCATTCATTGGCACCGACCCCGGCAACCACAATCGCTACACGGAATTCGAAGTTGCGCCAAACAACGAAAAGCTGGACGTGATTCTCGATTTACCATCCAAGGATTTCAAATGGAGCAGCGGGTTCAAAACTGCGGTCAGTGTCGATGCGAAGTCCGAGATTTGGACCGCCGAGATGCGCATCCCACTAGCCGCGCTGAGCAGGACGCGGCCGACGGCTGGCTCACGCTGGCGAATCAATCTCTATCGGTGTGACTACGCGAACAAGGCGTTCCTGGCCTGGAGTCCGACACTCACGAATACATTTCATGCGCCGGAGAGATTTGGCGTTCTCGAATTTGCCGAATGATCTCTAATTTGCTTTCAAAATGAGACGAGCAGGTCTGAAATCGCTCGTGGATAAGATTTCTTGAATTGACAACGATTCATCAACGTCGAGAAGATATACCTTATGAACGAAACCCCAGATAGCCAAACTTCACGTCGCGAATTTTTGAAAACCACTGGCCGAATCGCCGCTGTCTCCGCCCTCGCGGGCGTGGCTATTCCGCATGTCCACGCTGCGGAGGACAACACGATTCAAGTTGCCCTCATTGGTTGCGGTGGCCGCGGCGGGGGCGCCGCGAAGAACGCCCTTTCCGTTAAAACCGGCCCGATGAGGCTCGTCGCGATGGCGGATGTCTTCGAGAATAAGCTCAAGACCAGTTACAACTCGTTGAAGGGTGACGAAAAGGTTGGCAGCATGGTGGACGTTCCGGAGGACCATAAATTCATCGGGTTCGACGGTTACAAGAAGGCGATGGATTGCCTGAAGCCCGGTGACGTCGCGATCTTTGCCACGCCGCTCGCGTTTCGTTGGGTGCATTTTACTTACGCCATCGAAAAGGGGCTGAACGTCTTCATGGAAAAGCCGCTGACAGCGGATGGACCGACTTCGCGCCGGATGCTCAAGCTCGCTGCTGAGGCGTCGGCGAAGAACCTCAAAGTAGGCGTGGGATTAATGTCTCGTCACAGCCGGGCGCTGCAAGAATTGTCTAATCGCATTCAGGATGGGGAAATCGGCGACATCATTCTCCTGCGCGGTTATCGGATGCATGGACCAGTCGGCTCTTTCTCGACGGTGCCGAAGCCGCCCGGCGGCAGCGAACTGCTTTGGCAGATTCAACACTTCCACAGCTTCCTTTGGGCGAGCGGCGGAGCCTACAGCGACTTTTACATCCACCATATTGATCATCTCTGCTGGATGAAGAATGCCTGGCCG
>JBDTOW010000796.1:0-3033 GCA_039933075.1 Verrucomicrobiota bacterium
GGCACGCCACGGAAATACTCCGGAGAATTCAGCCGGGTGGCCGGCTCATCGGCCTCGACGTCGATTCAATTGAGTTGTCCAAAACCGAAGTTCGCTTGCGCGCTTCGGGTATCCCTCCCGAGGCGCTGACGGTTTGGCATTCAAACTTTGCGGGTCTCCCGAAGTTGCTTGCGTCGCTGGAGATCCCGGGCGTTGACGGGGTCCTGGCCGACCTGGGTTGTTCTTCGATGCAGTTGGATGATCCGCGTCGCGGATTTTCTTTTAAGACCGCGGGACCATTGGATCTTCGGATGAATCTCGCCAAAGGATATTCTGCCGCGGCTTTGCTCGCCGCTGTGAAGGAAGAGAAACTGGGACTATTATTGAAAGAAAATGCGGACGAACCGCACGCCGCCCTGCTGGCTCACTCGCTCATTCAAGCCCGATTGAGGAAGCCGATTCAAACAACCCAGGATCTGACAAACATTATTCGTGAGGCTCTGGCCACTTTACCCAAACAGGTTCAAACCCACGAAGGCGACACGCCAATCCGGCGGGTGTTTCAAGCGTTGCGAATCGCGGTAAACGATGAATTTTCCGCGCTCGATTCCTTTCTTCGCACTCTTCCTGACTGCCTGAATCCGGCCGCACGGGTTGCGATTCTCAGTTTCCATTCAGGCGAGGACAGGCGGGTGAAAAAGTCATTTCAAGCCGGCCTTTCGCACGGAGTCTATTCACGGATAGCCGAGGAGGTCATACGACCGAGTTCCGAAGAAGTACGGTCGAATCCGCGGTCAACTTCAGCGAAACTTCGATGGGCGATTCGCAAGCCTGAAACCTTCGAGAACAGTTGAAACCCGAAGAAATTTGTTGAAACTATTCAATGCGATACGTGTTTTGATGGAGATCACCAAATGAAAGTCGAGGATTTGTTATGGAAACCGTTTTAAGCCTGCTTGTCGGAATCGGTTTGAGCGCGGCGTGTGGATTCAGGGTGTTCGTGCCGCTGCTGGTCGTGAGCATCGCCGCGATTTCGGGCCATCTTGTGCTGGCGCCCGGTTTTGAATGGCTCGGGTCCCTTCCAGCGCTAATCGCGTTTTCTGTTGCGACCTGCCTCGAGATCGCAGGTTACTACATTCCGTGGATTGATCATCTGCTGGATTCCGTGAGCACTCCGGCTGCGGTGGTCGCGGGGACGGTCATTACGGCCTCGATGGTGACCGATGTCAGCCCATTTCTCAAATGGACGCTCGCGGCCATCGCCGGAGGAGGCGTCGCCGGACTGGTTCAAGGCACAACGGTTTTGGCCCGCGGAGCGTCCACCGCGGGAACCGGCGGCCTGGGGAATCCCCTCCTGGCGACAGTCGAACTCGGCGGTTCAATTGTTACGTCCATTCTGGCCATTGTTGCCCCGGTCTTCCTGGCGCTGTTGCTTATCGGCCTCGTGTTTTTTGTTGGCCGAAAACTGATTTCTCAAAAAATCACGGCCGAAGCTTGAGCGTGCTTTGTCCGGATGGTGGCATAATCATACCGGTGTAATCCAATCGGGTGGCATTAATGTCAACGCCCGCTGGCAGGCCGCTTGGATTACCCGGTGTAAATTCGGTCGGATTGTCGGCATGGGATGCGAATCTATGGGAAACGGCGCCCCGGGGAGAGGCGACGGCGGCAGCCGGCGATCAGTTGCTCTTTTTCAATTCGCTAAAAACAATCTCTGATTCGCCCTGCTAACTCCATTGAATCGACGCCGGGTTGCAAAACTTTAGCGCATCGCGGCTGAGCGCGAATCGCGATTCGAGCTGCTATTGCCCGCGCCATGGTGATTTGCTGAAAACCACATTCAGGGTCGACTGTCGCCCGTTCGAACCGCCTGGAGGCTTAATTTTTCCGGGGCTTCGTCCGATACCCAAAGCGTGAGAGTGTCGACAAACCCCGCGGCGATTTGCTGCGGCACCGAACTGATTGTTGGCGGCAGACTTTGGTTGATGAAAGGTCGTGCGCGAACAACAGCCGGTTCATCTCAACGCGCTCTGGGCGGGCTCCGACTAAGCCGAAATCAAAGGCGTACCGCGTGAAGAAAAGAATTCTGTTTGTCGATGACGAGCCGCTGGAGCTGGAAAATCTCCAGCAAATGCTCGCCGGCATGGAGGCGGAGTGGGACATGGAATTTGTCCACGGAAGCACGGAAGCGCTTGACCGGATGGCCCAAGGTCCTTTCGACGTGCTGCTGGCGGACTGGTCGCTTCCGGGAATGACCGGAATTCAGCTTCTGGAGGAAGTGTCCAAACGTTATCCCAGTACCGCTCGATTCATTCTTTCGAGTTTCGCCGACAATGACTTAATCATGAAATGCGTTTGGGGAACGCATCAATATCTCTCCAAACGCTGCGATGCCGCCACTTTGAAATTCTCCGTGCGCCGGGTGCTGGTAAACAATACCTGGCTCGCCAACGCGAGACTCAAAGAGCTGGTTTCGCGCATGCGGACTTTTCCCACGTTACCTTCGCTCTATTTCGAGGTGGTGAAGGAACTCGAATCGCGGCACGCTTCCGCGGAACGTGTGGGTGAGATCATCGGCAAAGATCTTGCCATGACGGCCAAAATCCTTCAGACAGCCAACTCGGCTTTCTTCGGCCTTTCGCGGACCATCAACGCGCCGACCGAAGCCGTGGTGTTGCTCGGGATGGAAACGGTGAAGTCTCTGGTCCTTTCCATCCATGCCTATTCTCAGCTCGACAAGGTCAAACCGCTCTATTTCTCGGCCGACAGGGTCTGGCGGCACAGCCAGCGCGTGGGCGCTTTGGCCAAACGAATTGCCCAGACGGAAAACGTCGACCAGGCAATTGTCGACGAAGCATTCACCGCGGGCTTGTTTCATGACCTTGGCAAGCTGCTCATGGCAACGAATCTGCCCAATGAATACTCGGGAGCACAGGGACTGGCGTTGAAGAACAAAATTCCACTTTGGGAAGTCGAGCGGGAACTGTTTGGGGCCACCCATGCGGAGGCAGGAGCGTATCTCCTGGGCTTGTGGGGCCTGTCGATTCCTCTCGT
>JBDTOW010000797.1:0-3031 GCA_039933075.1 Verrucomicrobiota bacterium
GACGATCCTCCATCTATTCGGCCTCGAGCACACAAAGCTGACCTACCGATTTCAGGGCCGCGATTTCCGACTGACCGACGTTCACGGAGAAATCGTCCACAAGCTGCTTGCCTGAAGACCCGCCCGCTATCTATCTTTGGGGGTAATATGCGATTTTGTCTCGGTTTCTTTCGGCGCTTTCAGGTTTGGTGCGCAAATCGGGTTTTGGAAGAGTGCCTTTTCCTTGAATCCCAAAGGGATTCCGCAACAAAGCCCGGGGTTGCGAGGAACGAGCTACCCTGGGTAGGAGGCGCGCAAAACAACAACCCCAACGGGGTTGCGACCCGCCAATTACAGTCACCAAAGCCGAAACCCCGTTGGGGTTTTGTCTTTCTGATCCCTAGCCCCAGGGTAGCTCGTTCTTCGCAACCCTGGGCTTTGGGACGCAATCCCTTTGGGATTGGCAGACTTTCAGAATCTTATTTGCGCCCTCAAGTTTGCCTGTTGATAGCTGGCTTGCTGTTTGGCTGGCCGGCGCTCGCCACAGAGAAACTCTCGACTCAACATCCGGCGGCGGAGGTCGATTTTAATCGCGACATCCGGTCGATCCTTTCCGAAAACTGTTACGCCTGTCATGGACCGGACGGGAGCAAACGGAAAGCAAAACTGCGGCTCGACAAACAGGAAGACGCTTTCAAGCCCGCAAAATCAGGTGAGTTCGCGATCGTTCCGGGCGATCTGTCCAAGAGCGAATTGATCCGGCGGATCACCACGCAAGACGAAGACGACCGAATGCCGCCCGCCAAGTCCGGCAAGCATTTAACTCCGGGGCAGATCGAGTTATTGAGGCGCTGGATCGAGCAAGGCGCCAAGTGGAAAAACCATTGGGCCTATATCAAGCCGGAGCGTCCATCGCTGCCCGAAGTGAGGAACAGGAAATGGCCACGCAACGACATTGACTATTTTATTTTGGCCCGGTTGGACAAGGAAAACCTCCAACCCTCCGCGGAGGCATCGCGCGAAACGCTCATTCGCCGCTTGAGTCTCGACCTGATCGGGCTGCCTCCAACGATCGCGGAGGTCAATCTGTTCCTGAAGGATAAGCGACCGGGCGCATACGATCGCCTGGTGGAGCGTTTACTGGCCTCCCCGCATTACGGCGAACGGTGGGCGCGGCCCTGGCTCGACCAGGCGCGCTATGCCGACAGCAACGGTTACGAAGCCGATAACCGGCGTTCGATCTGGCCCTACCGCGATTGGGTGATCAACGCGTTTAATCGCGACCTGCCGTTCGATCAATTTACCATCGAACAAATCGCCGGCGACCTCCTGACCAACGCCACGCGCGAGCAAAAGATCGCGACTGGCTTTAATCGCAACACAATGGTGAACACGGAGGGCGGTACCGACGAGGAAGAATTTCGTGTGGCGGCGTTGGTGGACCGGGTCAATACAACGTTCGATGTCTGGATGGGAAGCACCTTGGGCTGCGCGCAATGCCACGATCACAAGTATGACCCGTTCACGCAAAAGGAGTATTACCAGGCCCTCGCCTTTCTGAATCAGACCCGGGACAAAGGCCGCGTCAACGACCCGGAATTGGATCTCCCCACACCGGCCCAACAACTGAAGCGCGACGAAGTCAAAGCCAAACTCGAACCGCTCGAAAAGATTCTGAATACTCAGACGCCTGAGCTCGACGCCGCCCAACGGAACTGGGAGACGCCGGTTCGCGAATATCTCGCCGCTATCAATGCCAATTGGCTGACGCTCGATCCGGACAAATTCGACGCGACGAACGGAGTAACCTTGGAAAAGCTGGCCGACAAATCAATCCTATCGACCGGCCCCACGCCCGATACCAACGTCTATCAGGTCGTCGTTCAAACTGAAGCTACCAACATCACGGCGATTCGGCTCGAAGTTCTGGTCGACGCACGATTGCCCCAGAAAAGCTCAGGACGGAGCGAGGAAGGCGATTTTGTCCTAACCGATTTTTCCGTCGAGGCGCAAACCGTCGATAGCGCGAAAACCGAGCCCGTCTCTTTCGCAACCGCGTATGCTGATTTTTCGATGGAAAAATACGGCGTCAAGGATGCGATCGACGACAAACCGAAGTCCGGCTGGTCAATCGCGGCGCACGAAGCGACCAATCGCGTGGACCACCAGGGCGTTTTCGTGACGAAGCAGCCGATTGGTTTCGCCGGAGGCACGCAGCTCAACATTCGCCTCACGCAAGGGTCAGACCGCAGCCAGCATCTTCTCGGACGATTCCGTCTTTCCGTTTCCACTGCTTCGGGCGAGGCCCATCGCGATTGGGGAAAGATCCCGGAAAAAGTTCGCGCATTGCTGGTTTCGCCAGTGGACATGTTGACGGAAGATCAGAAGAAAGAGCTGGCGAAGCATTACCGCTCCATTGATTCCAACCTCGACAAGGTGCGCGAGCAAGTCGCCGAAATCAAGAAGCTGGAGCCGAAAGATGTGCCAACTACTTTGGTGATGCAGGAGAATGAAACGAATCGGACGACTCAGATACTTATTCGCGGCAGTCATTTGAATAAAGGCGCGGAAGTTACCCCCGGTGTTCCCGCGGTGCTTCATCCCTTGCCACCGGGAGAGCCGGCGAACCGTTTGACCTTTGCGCGCTGGCTGGTCGATCCGGCCAACCCGCTGACCGGCCGCGTGATCATGAACCGCATCTGGGCGCAATATTTCGGCCGCGGGCTGGTGGAAACGAGCGAAGAATTCGGGGCGCAGGGAGAAGCGCCGACTCATCCTGAGTTGTTGGATTGGCTCGCCACTGAGTTTATCCGGCAGGGCTGGAGTTTGAAAGCGATGCACCGGTTAATCGTCACTTCGGCAACTTATCGCCAAACTTCTGCGGTCACGCCTGAGCTTTACCAACAGGACCCGTACAATCGCCTTCTGGCGCATGGACCGCGATTTCGCATGGAAGCCGAGATGCTGCGTGACAACGCGCTTGCCGTAAGCGGCCTGCTGGTTCGCAAGATTGGCGGGCCGAGCGTTTTTCCCTTTCAACCGGAGGGTGTCT
>JBDTOW010000798.1:0-3028 GCA_039933075.1 Verrucomicrobiota bacterium
CAGGTGAAGGACAACGGCATGGGTATTGCGCCGGAAGAATTACCGCGCATTTGGGAACGACTCTATCGCAGCGACAAGAGCCGCGCGCAGCGCGGTTTGGGCCTCGGCCTCAGCCTCGTCAAAGCTGTGGTAGAAGCCCATCACGGCAAGGTCAGCGTGACAAGCCAAGTCGCCGGAGGATCAACATTTGTAGTGACGCTGCCTACAGACAACTCCAGCCAACCGACATGAACAGCCGCACCCAGACGGCTCTGTCTCGGTTTGGCCATTTCACATTCCGAGCTGCAATGCCGGAAAATGCCCTCCTGGTAAATTGAGATAAAGCCCGCCAGTATTGATCAAAACGCTGATCCGATTCTGTCGATGGAGGGCCATCCCGAGCAAGAAGCGGCAGCCGCCATCTGCCACTCGATAGAGCCTCAGGCGGGGAGGCGCGTTTGCCTGGTCAATTCGCCGGGTTATCGCGGCGCACGATGACGAACCAAACACTAGTGCTGTCGTGCTCGCCTCCCGTAATCGTCATCTGTTCGCCGATGGACCGGATGCTGCGCGAAATCGGCTTGCCTCTTTGGTAGGCAGTGACGGTGCGCTTGCCCGGTCGTGTGACGTTTATCTCCACTTCACGAACGTTACTTAGCCGCACCATTGCCTCCTGACCCGGCGCCAACTCGACTTTTTGACGGTTCATTTCCCAGTAGCTTTTCCAGATGAAGACAGGCCGGAGCTTTTCGCTCAACTTCGATTCGTTAAGTCGGGCGCTGACAAATCGCCAGGGGCATCTCTAGCAGTGCTGACCGATTTCCTTCGGGAAAAACTTTCGCCTGCCAACCTCTACCCGTTGCTCTGGAGCGAAGATGTATGATCAGCGGTTCCACGACAATCCTTCGCGCGAGCTCGCCCTTGGCTTGCATCCGCGCTTTTCGGTCTGTCAGGTTTCCCCTGACAAATACATCAGCAGTCCCCTGATTGCACCGGTGCGTGACGATCAAGTATTAATCAGGCAAGCCATGCGACATCCTGCTTCCTTTGTTTGCAAGTATCGGGAGCACGGCAGCTTCTCCGAATTCGCTATCCAGAGTACTCGTCAGGGTCTGCGAACGGGACATGTGCGGTCCGATTGCCGGCAGATTACGAATGCTTCGAAACTGATTGCAGAAAAGGGATAAATCACTCGACTCACTCGAACCGGACATCAAGGGGCGGTAAGTTTTATTTTGAAATGATTATCGGGAAGTATGAATGAAATGATCCATCTCAACGAGCTGGATCAGCGAACCCGCGATGATGGCTGTCCACCTTTTTCGTTCTGCTAAGCCAGAATACCGTTGACCAGACAACGCCTGTGCTGAGGCAAGTCACCACGAAATAGTTCGCAGGCGGCTTGAAAAAGAAAAAACCCAGCGCGATCAAATGCACAGCCGCAACCACCGAACCGATTTTTGCGAACCGCATCGTGCTCACTTGGATTTGGGTTGAGGCGCGGAGGTTTTTGCCCCAGGTGCGCCCGGCACACTCTCGCCCGCGTGGAGCACACAAGTCTTCGTTCCCACGGAAGCCAGCAGCACCACGGTCATCATGGCGGGCGCAAGCAGATTCTCAGACTTGCCTACGCCGCGTTTCGTACTTCCGCTCGCCGCTTCTGCGAGGACTAAACGACGTGGTTTTCCGCCACGAGGCATCAAAAATTGCTGAACACGGAGACGGAAGGAGAGGGTGACCAACCGAGAGAGTGGCAGACGTTTCACAACCGGGCGCGTTGTCCGATGCTTCATTGCGAGCAAAGCAATGCAGTTCATCGGATGGCGGCCCGACCATCCGCGTTGCCTCTGAGAACTACAGTTCCTCAGACCCTTTGGAGAAAGGATTTTGAGGTCTGATTTGCCAAACGTCAACCCTCACTTGATTGGACTTGTTCGGGATTTTGGCGACCCGGAGGGAGTTCACTTTGATTCATGCCGGCAGAGGTTGCACCAGTTCGCCGGAGTTGACTTTGTTTCGCCAAGACGGCCGAGCTTTGAAAAGATATTGTCCGATTGAAACCGGCTTAGCCCAACTCCAACTTCGTCACGGGTGGCTACGTTGACCCGCGCGATCCGTTGCCGCGAGAAAGGCCGTTTGGCGACGACACCGGCTACTGCACGTTGCCGATCCGTCCCGTCTTCCCGTCTTCCACGTCACCGCCTCACCCACCGTCAAGACAACGGAAGGTGACCAAGTGCGGCTGATCGGCAAAAGACGAAAGTTCTATGCCTGTGGGTGCCGAAAACCTCGTAGCAGCGAATCGCCGGTAGAATGGACCATCATTTTCATGCAGTCGAACGCGGAATCACTCGCGCACACCTCATTGGAGCGCCCGCCTTCGGCTCCCGCCCACGTTGGAGCCCACTTATTGCCGCACCGGCTCCTGATCAGGTCTCAACTCGCACCAAGATCAGGACGTACTCTTACGCCGCTTTCCGGGTGTCGTGGTGATGTAAACCACCAAGCACAGGAAGCGCCACGATTTTCTTTCCCACGTCGTCTTCGATTTCTCGTCTATCGGGTGAATCGTCATCCAAGAATTTGTGAGGGTCGGCAACGGTCCAAACGGGTCGGAGCAGCATAAACCCAAAGCGATAGCGCCGCGTTTAGCGCAAGCTCAACGCGCCTTGTGGCGGCCGCTCACTGGCTCATTGGTCGTCGCCAGCGTCGGGGCTGGGCTAGGTGAACGATCATAACAGACGTTGTGCCGCTTGCCGCTTCTACTGCCCGCGGGGTTCAGGGGGCATGAAGCATTGAGTTGCCTTAGTGTGTGACACACACGATAATGATTACAACAACGATTAAACTATATGCCTTTCACCTATCAATATGCTCGTCCTGCCTTAACTGTGGATTGTGTCGTCTTTGGCTTCGATGAAGGCGATTTGAAAGTCCTGCTGATCGAGCGTGCCCTCCAGCCGTTCGCCGGCCGCTGGGCTCTTCCCGGCGGTTTCGTGCGCGTCAATGAAACGCTCGACGCCGCCGCTCGCCGCGAACTTCAGGAGGA
>JBDTOW010000799.1:0-3028 GCA_039933075.1 Verrucomicrobiota bacterium
GCCGTCCCTGCCTTCGCGTTCTTACTCGCTAAACACATACGGACAGGCCTCGTCCCCACGTACGAGTGTCTTGCCAAGGCCAAGCGGCACGAAGCCGTCCCCGCCCCTTTCTTGAATCCATCCTGCCATTCACCAAACAAAATGGCCACCGAACGGCGATTTCGGTGGCCATCGACACGTTCTGGAATAGATTACTCGCCTCCTGCTCCGCCTTCCTTGCTAACGTCGCCCACGTTTTCAATCAGCGTAATGAGAGGCAAAAACAGGGCGATGACGATACTTCCAACGACCACGGCCAGGAAAACGATCATCAGCGGTTCTAGCAATGAAGTCATGGCGGAAACCGCGTTGTCCACTTCGTCATCGTAATTATCCGCGATCTTCATCAACATCTCGGGCAGAGCTCCAGTTTGTTCGCCGACATCGACCATGCTAATCACCATCGGCGGGAAAACGCTCGAAGCTTCCAGCGGAGCAGTGATGGTCTCGCCTTCTTTAACACTCTCATGAACCAGCGCGACTGCGTTGC
Source organism: Verrucomicrobiota bacterium (assembly GCA_039933075.1). Taxonomy (GTDB): domain Bacteria; phylum Verrucomicrobiota; class Verrucomicrobiia; order Limisphaerales; family JACPZS01; genus JBDTOW01. The sequence continues at coordinate 530 of JBDTOW010000799.1, forward strand.
TGATAATTACGTTCCCCGCGGTCTCCCGGACGATGGTCAGCGCCTGAAGGATGGGAACACCGCTGCTCACCAACGTTCCCAGCGTCCGGGCGAACCTCGAAATCGCGACCTTGCTGAAGACCGGACCGAGCACCGGCATGATCAGTTTGAATTTATCGAAACCACGCCGGCCGATTTTCGTGCGAATGAAAAGTTTCAGTGCGATCGCAAGGAAAACTACGATTCCAAGCGAGATCAGAATATTGCCCGCAATGAAGTCGCTAATCGCCAAAACGAACAGGGTAAAGGCAGGCAAGGGCCGGCCTTCCAACATGTCCGCAAAGATGGTCTTAAACTTCGGCACCACAAACACCATCAGCACGCCCAGGATAATGGTCGCAACCGTCATTACGGCGACCGGATAAAACATGGCCGCAATGACTTTTCCCTTAATCTTCTGCGCCTTTTCCATGAATTCGGACAAGCGATTCAGAACCACCTCCAAAACTCCGCCCAACTCACCCGCCTTGACCATGTTGACAAAAAGGCGATTAAAGATCTTTGGATGCTGCGCCAGTGCCTCGGAAAACGTGCTGCCTCCTTCAATTGCCGTGCCTACTTCTGAGAGCACGCGCTTAAGCGTTGGATTACGTTCCTGTTTTTCGAGCACCCGCAAGCCACGGAGCAAAGGCAGACCGGCATCGACGAGCGTGGCCAGTTGCCGGGTAAAAGTGGTCAACACCTTGGATTTAACCTTCCCGCCAACCCCGGGGATCTTGATGTTGATGCTAAAGCCTTTTTTTGTTGCCCCGGTTTTGGCACCGCCCTTGGCTTTCGGCGCGCCCTTATCCTTGGTCTTGTCCGCTTCCACCACTTTGGTGGGAAAGAGTCCCATTTCCTTCACCCGCGTGATCGCTTCGTTCTGGCTCGTGACTTCCAGCGTGCCTTTTGTTTCTTTGCCACGGGAATCCATGGCCACATAATTGAATTTGGGCATAAGCAGCCTTTGGTTACGTGTACTTCACCACTTCCTCAATGGTTGTTTGGCCGTCGAAGATTCCGCGCAAGCCATCCTCTCGCAGGGTGACCATGCCGAGTTCGACTGCTTTCTGGCGCAAAACCACCGTGGGCGCGCGTTCATTGATCAACACCCGGACTGGCTCAGTGATGACGAGCAGCTCAAAAATGCCTTTCCGGCCCCGGTACCCGGTGTCGTTGCACGCAGCACAACCGCGCCCGTAATAGAAAACTTTGTCGCCGATATCATGGGGCGAAAGGTTCAGCAGGGTCAGTTGATTTTCCGTGGGCTCGAACGGCGTTCGACATTTCTTGCAGATCGTGCGAACCAACCGTTGCGCGAGCACCGCCATCAAGGTGGATGAAATCAGGAACGGCTCCACGCCCATGTCAATCAGGCGGGTGACGGCCCCCGTCGCGTCATTCGTGTGCAGCGTGCTCAAGACCAGATGGCCCGTGAGCGATGCCTGAATTGCGATCTGCGAAGTTTCCAGGTCACGGATTTCACCCACCATAATGACATCGGGATCCTGACGGAGGAACGAGCGGAGGGCTTTTCCGAAAGTCAGTCCCACACCTTCGTTGATCGCCACCTGCATGATGCCTTCGATGTCAAATTCGACCGGGTCCTCCGCGGTCAGCAGTTTCGCGTCGATTGTGTTGATCCGCTTCAACGCCGAATAGAGTGTCGTGGTTTTGCCTGAACCGGTCGGTCCCGTTACGATGAGAATGCCGTTCGGCTGCTGGATCGCCTCGACCATATAGTCGTAAATGAGCTTGGGAAAGCCGAGCGCCTCGATGTCGAGCTTCGTGGCGGATCGATCGAGCACGCGGAGCACCACCGACTCGCCAAACTGAGTTGGCAATGTCGAAACGCGCAGGTCGACCTGTCGCCCGTTGAGGTTCATCGAGATTCGTCCGTCCTGCGGCAGTCTACGTTCCGAAATATCCAGATTCGCCATGACCTTTATGCGCGAGGTGACCGGCAGGGCGAGATGCTTTGGCGGCGGAGCCATCTCATACAACGCTCCGTCCACGCGGTATCGGATTTTGAACTCGTCTTCGAAAGGCTCAAAATGGATGTCGCTGGCTCGGTCCTGCACGGCCTGGTACAAGACCAGGTTCACAAAACGGATGATGGGCGTTTCATTGGCCAGGTTCGCGAGGTCAACGGACGTGCCGCTCCCCGCGACTTGCGAAACTTCCTGGGCGATCTCCTGGTCGGCGCCGATCTCTTTCAGGATGTCCGCCAGCCCCTGGCCTTCCTGGCCATAGTATTTGTTGATCGCCTTTTCAATCTGCGCCGGATCGGCCACCACCAATTGAATTTCCTTGCCGATCGTGAAACCAAGTTCGTCAACCACGGACGGATTGAGGGGATCAGCAAGGGCGATTTGAAGAGTGGACCCATAGAGTGCCACCGGCAGACATTGGTGCATTTTGGCGGTTTCCGGCGGCACCGCTTTCAAGACTTCCTCAGGAAACTCCCGGTCGGTCAGGCTC
>JBDTOW010000800.1:0-3026 GCA_039933075.1 Verrucomicrobiota bacterium
TGGATGAAACAGTTCAATCCGAAGGCACTCGCTGACCAGCACCATCTGATGGAGGCACTCTGGGTTCACCAGTGGCATAACGTGGTGAACGAGGCGCTGCTCCGCCAAATGCTCCAGTCTCCCGAGCCGCGCGCCCGTGCGGCTGCCTCGCGCGTCCTTTGCTACTGGCGCGACCGCGTGAGTGAGCCGCTCGCTCTGTTCCGCACGGCCGCAAATGACGAATCTCCGCGGGTGCGCCTCGAGGCCATTCGCGCTGCCAGCTTCTTCGCGGGCACCGAGGCGCTCGAGGTCGCCTACGAAATTCTCAAATCCGACACCGATTACTATCTCGAATACGTTTTCAAGGAAACGTTGCGCCAGTTGCAGAAGTCCTCCCAGGATATCTTCCTGCCGAAAGATCCGAAAGCGCTCGCCCGCGCGCTCGATCGGCTTTCGGACAAGCAACTGACCCAGGCGCCTGGTGTGGAGCCAGTGTTGATCGAACGCCTCGGACGCAAGTACGTCGATATCAATACTCGAAGTGGCGCGCTGGATCAGCTGGCGAAGCTGCATCAGACCGACCGGGTGAGCGAGGCGATTGCGGCCCTCCAGCGGCTGGACGCCACCGGCGGAACCCCGTCAACGGGTGCCGATTTGGGCATGCTTCTCGCGGCCAATACGGCGCCGGATCTCACCAAGGTGCGATCCACGCTGTCCGGGCTGGCCGAAAACGCGAAGGAAGCTGCGGTGCGCCGCGCGGCGTACGCTGCCCTCGTTACCGCGGACGGCAAACCCGATGCCGTGTGGGCTGACACCCAGAAGAATCCCGCCGCGCGTGCGACCGTGATCGATTCGGTCATCCTGCTGATGGATCCGTCGTTTCGCGCGACCTTTGAGCCGCTGCTCACCAACGCTATCGCGGACGCCAAAACGCCTGGCAGCGTTCGCAGCTCCGCGCTTACCGCGCTTCCCCTGATGGGGCCGGATCACATGAGCAAGAACTTCGGAATCCTCGCTGCCCATTTGCGCGAGGGACCCGATCTTACAACCGCCTCGCGGGCGGTGATGCAACTCCCGCGTGACGCGTGGGTCAAAGAGCAGGCCGCGCCGGTTGCCGAAGCGATTCTCGCCTGGGCCAGGAAGGTGCCGGCCGCCAAACGCACGGCGCAGGATTACATCGAGACCGTGCAGGTGGGCATGGAAATGGCCGCGCTCCTGCCGCCGGACGACAATCTGCGCATCCGCAAACAACTGCTCGACCTCGGCGTTCGCGTCTTCGTCATCAAGAGCGTTCGCGAACAGATGCGTTACGACACCACGCGTATCGTCGTCGAGGCGGGCAAGCCGTTCGAGATCATCTTTGAGAACGTCGACATGATGCCGCACAACCTTGTCATCGTTCAACCTGGCGCGCGCGAGGAAGTCGGCAATCAGGCGCAGACGATGGCGCCGAATCCGGACAAACAAGGGCGGATCTACGTGCCAACCAACAAGAAGATTGTTGCGGCTTCAAAACTTCTGGAGCCCGGTCAGAAGGAAACGCTTAAGCTCACCGCGCCGGAAAAGCCGGGCGAGTACGATTACGTCTGCACCTATCCGGAACACTGGAAGGTAATGTTCGGCCAGCTCGTTGTCGTCAAGGACATGGATGCCTTTCTGAAGGCGAGCGCTCAGTCCAGCCCGCCGTCGCCACAGGCCAATGCGACCAAACATCAACATCAACACTGAGGTTCCATGTTCACTAATTGGTTACCGTGTTGCTGGCGATCGTCAGGTTAGATAGGGATGGTATTCCGGGACGGCCTGTCTCAAAAGTAATTTGATCTGATTCGGCTCTGCATGGTGCAACTCGCGGTTTAATTCCTCCAAAAGTTTTCTGACTTCCGAAAGAGACAGCGGCGTCGTTACGAAGCGCATGATTTTGGGGTGATTCGTGGGAGTAACATTCTCAATTTTATGGCTGAGCTCTTCAAACAGTTTTTCGCCAGGCCGAAGACCGGTAAACTCAATTTGGATGTCTTCGTCGGGTTTGAGTCCGTTCAATTCGATTAGTTGTCTGGCGAGATCAACAATCTTAATCGGTTTGCCCATGTCCAATACGAAGATTTCTCCGCCTGAACCTTGAGCGGCGCTCTGCAGAACGAGGCCAACCGCCTCGGGAATGGTCATAAAGTAGCGAGTTACGTCGGGATGCGTAACTTTTACCGGTCCTCCCGCGGCGATTTGTTTGTTAAAAGTAGGAATGACGCTGCCGGAAGATCCCAACACATTTCCAAAACGCACCGCGATGAACTTCGAGCGGGTTGGATTGCTGGCATGCAGAGCCTGCAGAAAGATTTCTGCCAAACGCTTCGTAGCTCCCATGACGTTGGTCGGATTGATCGCTTTGTCTGTAGAAATCTGAATAAACAGATCCACGCCGTATTCGAGGGACAATTCCGCGATGTGCACCGTTCCCAAAGTGTTGTTCTTGATTGCTTCACTCGGCTGGCTTTCCATCATGGGGACATGCTTGTGCGCCGCCGAGTGGAAGATGATTTGCGGATGGAAACGCTCGAAAATATACCGCATGCGAGGATCATCCAGAATGTCGGCTACCAGCGCCAGGATGATTCCGCCATAACCCAGGTCGTTCAATTCCTGTTCGACCAGAAATAACTGAACTTCGGATTGTTCGACCAGCAGAAGCCGCTGCGGATTGAAAGAGGCGATCTGCCGGCAAAGTTCGCTGCCAATGCTGCCGCCGGCACCGGTGACCATCACCACGCGGTTCTCCAAAGTCTTGCGAATGTTTTCGGTTTGCAATTCCACCGGTTCGCGACCAAGCAAGTCCTGAATCTCCACCGACCGTAGCTGGCTTACCTTAACCTGTCCGGTCGCGAGTTGATCGAGCGAGGGCACAATTTCAAACTTGAGCCGTGCCTGTTGGAGAATTTTTATTACTTCTCCGATTCGCTTGGCCGAAGCGGAGGGCATGGCGATAATGATTTCCTCCAATTCCAGGTTGAGTTTTTGATTCAACAGATCCTCCGGTCGTCCGAACACCT
>JBDTOW010000801.1:0-3025 GCA_039933075.1 Verrucomicrobiota bacterium
ATCCGCGCGGCGCAGCGGCACGCACCGCCGCGGTGCCAGTGGCCGAGAAGGCGAAGACCTGGTGGGCGTTTCAACCAGTGAAGCAGCCCCGTATACCGTTGGCGGGCGTCCAGGATCCGATTGATGCCTTCGTCGAGGAGAAGATCTCCGCCGCCGGCCTGGAAAAAGCGTTGCCGGCCGATCGGCGCGCATTACTTCGCCGCGCGACGTTCGATCTCACGGGGTTGCCGCCAACACCGGATGAAGTCAGGGGCTTTCTAGAAGACAATTCTCCCGGAGCCTTCGCCCGCGTCGTGGATCGACTTCTGGCGGTCAGCACTGGGCGCGGCACTGGCTCGACGTGGTCCGGTACGCCGACTATCACGACGCCGATCCCAAGGCGCGCACGGCGAGTTGCGAGCCCCTCGAAGCGTGGCGCTATCGCGACTGGGTGGTTGAATCGTTCAACCATGACCTGCCGTTCGACCAGTTTATCGTGCATCAGGTCGCCGGCGATTTGCTGCCGAAACCGACGGGAGAGGACATTTACCCGGCGGGTCTGATCGCTACTGGGTTTCTGGTCAATGGCGCCTGGGATCGGGGCGACGCTGACAAGGAGAAGATGGTCAGCGACATGGTCGAGGACCAGATCGACACAGTGGGCAAGGCGTTTTTGGGTCTCACGCTCGGTTGCGCCCGCTGCCACGATCACAAATTCGATCCGGTTTCGAACAACGATTACTACGCGCTGGCCGGCATTTTCTACAGCACCCATATCATGGAGAGTTTGGGCGCCAAAGGCGGCGAAGTTACATTGAAACGTATGCCGCTCGTCTCCCGGTCGGTGGCCGCGCGTCGCGACGGCCAGGTGCTGCAACTCGAAGCGATCAAGGCAAAGCTCGCGGCTCTCGACAAGCTGTCGCCGCACCTTGCCGCCGATCATCCCGAACGCCTTGTGCTCGGCAAGGATCGCGACGCCTTGCAATCGGAACTTCCACAGCCGTATCCCGTGGCGCTCACGGTGCAAGAGGGGGGAATGCCCGGCGGACTCTTTCCCAACATCCAGGACGTGCCCGTCCATATCCGTGGCAGCTACACGCGACTTGGACCGGTGATCCCGCGTCGCAAGCCCGCATTCTTCGCCGGCGATTCTCAGCCTCCGATCACTCAAGGCAGCGGGCGGCGCGAGCTGTCAGCCTGGATCGCTTCCAAAGAGAACCCGCTCACCGCCCGCGTGATCGTCAATCGCGTCTGGCAATGGCATTTCGGTGAAGGACTGGTGCGCACGCCCAACAACTTCGGCCTGAATTCCGAACCACCAAATCATCCGGCATTGCTCGACTGGTTGGCCGCCCAGTTTGTCGAGGATGGCTGGTCGCTGACGAGACTGCACCGTCGGATCATGCTCTCCGCTGCTTATCAACGGGCCAGCGCGGTTCCACGGCCGCAAGTCGCCCGCGATCCCGAAAACCGCTGGTTCGCGCGCTTCTCCGCCCGGCGCCTGGAAGCCGAGGCCATTCGCGATGCCATGCTCTTCGTGAGCGGGAGACTCGACGTGGCGCCAGGCGGCCCAGCCGGAGCGGATGTTGGTGTAACGCGACGTTCGCTGTATGTGCAAACCGCGCGGTGGGATCGTAGCAATTTTGCGACACTCTTCGACGCGGCCAACCCGGATGCATCGGTGGAAAAGCGAACCGTCTCGACGGTCGCGCCGCAGGCGCTCTTCCTGATCAATCACGATTTTGTGCAGACTCAGACTGGACACCTGGCGGCTCGGCTGCTTCACGAAGCGGGAGGGGACGAAAGCGCTCGGATTGCTCGGGCCTACCAGCTCTTGTTCGGCCGCCAGGCCCGCGCGGAAGAGATCCAGATAGCCCGTAACTTGATCGCCCAATCCGGCGGGCCAGAGACAGAAACCGCGTGGCGCGACCTTGCTCATGTACTCTTGTGCAGCAATGAATTTATCTATGTGGACTAACCGGTCATGACTGACACCAACTGGACTCCTCATCATTCCCGCCGCGAATGGCTGGCCCGCGCGGGAGCCGGATTCGGTCTCCTTGCATTGGCCGACCTCCTGGCCGCCGAGTTGCCGCCAATCGCTTCGGAAATATCGGAGCGCACCGCGCAACCTAATTCGGTCCGTCCGCCGCATTATCCGCCGCGCGCCAAACGGGTTATCTTTCTATACATGCCCGGCGGTCCTTCCCACGTAGATCTATTCGATCCCAAGCCGCGGCTGCTACCGGACAACGGTAAACCGCTCCCGTTCGAGAAGCCCAAACTCGAACGCACCAGGACGGGCAATCTGCTCGCGTCTCCCTGGAAGTTTTCGCGTCATGGGCAGTCCGGGACGCCCGTGAGTGAACTGCTTCCGCGCACCGCCGCCTGCATCGACGACATTTGCGTGATTCGTTCGATGGTGGCGGACAACATCAACCACACTGGAGCCGCTCTGCAAATGTGTACCGGCGAGCAAGCCTTCTCCCGCCCGAGCATGGGCTCCTGGCTGACCTACGGTTTGGGAACAGAAAATCAAAACTTGCCCGGCTTTGTCGTGGTCAGTCCCGCGGCGGTTTTTCAAGGGGCCCAGCTTTGGGCCTCAAGCTTTCTGCCCAGCGCCTATCAAGGAACTCTGATTCGAGATTTGAATCAGCCCATCGCCAACTTGCGCGATCCGCACGACAATCTCGGACGGCAACGGACCAAGCTCGATGCTCTCCGCCAGCTTAACGATCTCCACAAGCGCGACCGCGTGATCGACAGTGAACTCGACGCGCGGATTTCTTCGTTCGAACTCGCGTTCCGCATGCAGCAGGAAGCCCCCGAGGCATTCGATCTTTCACGCGAGAGCAATGCGACGCACCAACTCTACGGCACCGACCAACCGACCACGGAACTTTTCGGCCGGCAATGCCTGCTCGCGCGGCGACTCGCCGAGCGTGGCGTGCGGTTCATCCAGCTCTTTGACGCGCCGAAGAACAACGCCTGGCCAATCTTCTACAGTGTTTTGAGGTTTTGGGTCAATTTCCCGCATGAGCTTGCT
>JBDTOW010000802.1:0-3023 GCA_039933075.1 Verrucomicrobiota bacterium
GGCGGTTCTGGACTTTTATCCATTCAGCGTAGGAATCCACAAACCAGGAGACGCGCTGCACAAAAAGGACGTCGGCCCCAATGATGGAGATTCGCTCCAGGAATGCCTGATTCAAACCTTCAATGGCGGTCCCCATCAGCGTTACCGTCACAATTCCGATGACGATTCCAAGCGTGGTCAAGGCCGATCGCATTTTGTTCGCGCGAATCGCGTCCAGAGAAATCCAAAGGCCTTCTTTGAGTTCCCGGAAGAGGTTCATAGCCTTGCTCTAAGCATTGGCAACTGTCAGGGTTGGGTCAGGTTGAAGGGATAGTTCATCACTGGCAATCAGCCCATCGCGAATCCGGATGATGCGGCGGGCGTTGCGAGCGACATCTTCTTCGTGCGTCACGACAATGATGGTGTTTCCCTTAAGCGACAACTCCTGGAAGAGGGCCATGATTTCCTCGCCGGTTTTGGAGTCGAGATTTCCGGTGGGTTCGTCGGCCAGAATGATGGAGGGATTGGTCACCAACGCGCGCGCAATGGCGACGCGCTGCCGCTGCCCGCCGGAAAGTTCGTTGGGCTTGTGATGAACTCGGTCCGCCAGGCCGACCTGCCGGAGCGATTCGAGGGCAATCCTGCGCCTTTCGCCGGATGGCAACCCCGCGTAGATCAACGGAAGCTCGACGTTGTGCAGAGCGTTTGAACGCGGCAGCAAGTTAAACGTCTGAAACACGAAACCGATTTCCCGGTTGCGAACCTCGGCCAAACGGTCGTCATCCATCTCGCTTACGTTGATTCCGTTGAGTTCATACTGACCGGAAGTCGCCGTATCCAAACAGCCAATGAGATTCATTAAGGTCGATTTGCCGGATCCAGACGGACCCATGATCGCGATGTACTCGCCACGTTGAAGTTCCAGCGACACCTCGCGCAGGGCATGGATCGTCTCCGCGCCCATTTGGTAGCGGCGCGAGATCTTTTCTAATCGAATCAGGCTCACACCCTGCTACTTCTTTTCTTTGTCGGATTTTTCACCAGGTTCGCCTCTCTTAATTTTTTTGCCGTCCTCCAGATCCCGGCTGATCGCCTTATAGCCTCCCGAGATGGCTTCGTCGCCTTCGTGCAAGCCTTCCGTGATTTCCATGTAATTATCATCGCTAATCCCGCGCTTGATGGGGACCATCTTGACATTGTCGCTGTTCGCCACGAAGACCACTTCCACGGGCTTGGGTTGTTCGCCGCTCTTTTTGCTGGACGCGCCCTTGGTCGTGTTGGTTCCCTCTCCAGCGGAGGAAGTGCTTGAATTTGTATTCGTCGAACTCGTATCCTGCGAGAAGCTGCCTTTTCCGGCTTCGCTTTTCGCTCCGGACTTTTTGCCCGTCTGCGGCTTCTTGGGCAGGCGGGTCGTCACACTTTGAATCGGCACAGTGAGGACATTGGTTCGTGAGCGGGTTTCAATTTCCGCCGTCACAGACATCCCCGGTCGAAAGACCTCCTTCTCCTGGATGCGAATTTTGACTTCGAACTTCGTCGCCTCTTGTTGCTGGCCACCCCCACCCCCGCCCATCATCGACGCGCTGGAGCCTTTAGAGGCATTGGCAATCTCGGTAACGAGGCCGTTGAATTTGCGATCTTTGAAAGCATCCACTTCGAGCCGCGCAATCTGGCCCGTCTCGATCAAAACCACATCGATCTCGCCGATATCCACCCTGGCCTCCATTTTGTGCAAGTCCGCGATGGTCATAATTTCCGTGCCCATGTTAAAAGAAGTGCCCAGCACCCGTTCGCCGAGCTGCGATCGGAGGCGTGTGACCGTGCCGTCAATCGGCGAGACGATGGTGGTTTTGGTCAGATCATCCGCCGCTTTGTCGAGGCCGAATTTCGCCTGGTCGACCAGATGAACAGCATTTTCGAAGCGGAGCCGGGCGACTTCGTACGCGGTCTTGAAGTCCTGAAACACTGTCTCGGAGACCAGGCTGGCTTTGAAGAGTTCCTGGTTTCGCTTGAACTCGATTTCGGCCTTCTCGAATTCGGCATGCGCCACGCTCTTGCTGGCGACGGCGGATTTGTAACTGGCCTCGGCCGAGTTTCGGCTCGCCTGGTAATTGTCCGGTTTGATTTGGATCAGCAGATCCCCTTTCTTGACACGCTGGCCCTCTTTGACCGGCAGGTCCACGATCTCCCCGGCGACTTCCGGACTAATGACGACCTGAACCACTGGTTGAATTTTTCCATTGGCGACCACCAGTTCGGTTATGTTTCGGCGGGTGACCTTCTCTGTCTGGACGGTAATGGCGACTTGTCTCTTCTTGAAAACTGCCACGAGGCTCAAGCCGATCAGCCCCGCGATGATCGTGGAAAAAACGATTATCTTTCTGACTTTCTTACTTTTATTCCTGTTGGCCATTTTGTTCCATCTAAGACACTTCTGCGACAGTTTTGTTTCAAAACTTAACCAATCTATTCAGGACAAGGTTAACCGGAAGAGTTCTTCCCGGGAATGTCGCATGTCGTGATCACAAAAACGCCGATCACTACAAAGCCATCTGGCCGGCCCCCGCGAAGATGAATGCAAGCTCGAGCGCCGTCCAAAAGCAGAACAAGACGAGCGCCGCTTTGCCAAATGAGATCCCGCTGAGCCGGGAGAGGCCGAATGCGAGGACCCCAACCAGCCAGAGGTTGAAAAAGTTCACGGCACCGAGCAGCAGGTGCGTCTTGTTCGCTGGAGAGAATTCGTCAACCAACAGAGCGAGGCTGGGTGTCGCAAACATGCTTCCCATCGTTACCGCCAGCAGCAGGCTGACGATCGCGCCGAGCACGCCGAACATCGCGGCCAACCCGGCCGCCTCGACTGCTCTCATGTATGGGAACTCGACCTTGAATAACCAGCGCGCCAGCGCCCAGATGACAAAACCCCACCAAAAAATCTTCACAAAGCTTCCTATGATAGCGCCGACGCTTCCGAAAACCTTCATCATGCCCGGGCCGGTAAATTTCTCCATCGCGACATAACCGCCGGAACCCTCGACCGCAGATTG
>JBDTOW010000803.1:0-3022 GCA_039933075.1 Verrucomicrobiota bacterium
AAAGCATTCTTGGACCGCATCCGTTTCTGGTTTATCTGGACACGTTCCGCTATCCATTGGCTGGCGAAGTTGCAATGGATATTGACCTCGTGCGCAGGAATCGAATCCCTTACGATTGGGGGCTCGAAGTGGGGATGCTGGCTGAAGTCTTCCGCAATTCCGCTCCACGCGCCATTTGTCAGGCGGAACTCTGCGACAATTATGATCATAAGCATCAGGAACTCTCGCCGCGCGATGCGGAGAAAGGCTTAAACCGGATGGCGGTGGACATCATGCGATCAATTTTTCGCCGCATGGCCAGCGAGGGAATCAAACTCGATCAGGGATTGTTTGAGACCCTCCAATTTGCCTACACACGGCAGGCTGAGGACACCTTGCGGGCCTACGGCGCGGATGCGGCGATGAACGGGCTGGCCTTCCCGCGTCATGAAGAGGAAACCGCGGTATCGACCTTTGCCAGGAGCATTCGCGAGGCGGCGCGCACGCACGTTGAAGAGCCGATGCTCTGGCCGCTGATTCCCAACTGGAATCGCGTGGAATCCGCGCTGCCGGAATTCCTGGAAGCCATGAACAAGGCTGTCAACCAGGACAACAACGACGGGGAAGCAAAACCTTGATGTTGCGCAAGTGCGTCGACGATGGTTCCTGCCGCGTCAAGCCGCAAACTTTCCGGGTGACCGATCGGAGAAAGTATCTCTCAATCAGGCTGAACGTGTAGCTGTTCCTCTTAACCACGAAAAAAAATCCACCAGATGATGACCAGCATCGGAACCATGAATGGCAGGGTGTATTTTACGACGTAACCCAAGAATGTCGGCGTATGGACTTTGTTCTGATCGGCGATGGCTTTGACCATGAAGTTTGGGCCGTTGCCGATGTAAGTATTGGCGCCGAAGAAAACGGAGCCAACGCTGATGGCCAGAATGAATTTGTGGAACGCCGCGTTGCCGAGAAGAAAGCAGATACTGATATCCCCGACACTGACATTGCCGCCAGCAACCGCGGCGGAATGATATTTCTGCAGGGCGGCGAAGGTCTGTCGGATTTGTTCTGCATGCGGGCCGGTGAGTGAGGCCAGGTCCAGGCCTCGCGTTTGCACGAGGCGCTGTACTTGGGCCACAATTTCCTGGTCAATGAATGACCCGAAAATCGCGCTAAGGAAAGCCAGGTACGTTGGCGCGTTGTCCAGAACGCTGGACAACGATCCACTTCCGAAAAAGAAAAACGCTGGCGTCGGATCGACTAGTTTTCCTGCGTTACCCTGCAACCAGTCCAGCGCCGGCATCATTGTGGCGAAGATTCCGGCGAACAAAACCGCCACTTCTTTTATTGGATGAAAATTAAAATTGTTCGAATCGTGCGTCTGGCGCGAGGTGGTGAAATACGAGCCGGCCGCGGCCCCGATCATCAGAATCTCGCGGAGGAAGAGCGGTCGTTCGATGAAAGCCGACCCGAGGATCACGCCGAGAAACACCAGATTTGACAGGCCATCGAAGCGCCACTGATCGGCAGGTTCCGCGAGCCGCTCCCTGACCGCGCGGGGTGCGCGTCGATAGTTTCGTTCATCAACCAGATAGAACATCGCGAGCAAAATGCCCACACCCGCCATCCAGGCCGGCCAGCAATGTTCGGTGACCCACCAGAACGGGATACCTTTCAGATAACCCAGATACAGCGGCGGATCACCCACCGGTGTCAGGCATCCGCCGACATTGGAGACGACAAATATAAAGAAGACCACGTGATGGCCGGTCACGCGGTATTTGTTCATTCGCAGCCAAGGCCGGATCAGGAGCATTGAGGCGCCGGTTGTTCCTATCAGGTTCGAGGTGAGTGCGCCAACGATCAAGAAGACGACATTGGCGAGCGGCGTGGCCTCGCCTTTCACCGTGATATGGATGCCACCGGCGACAACAAACAACGAGCCGATCAGCGCCAGGAAGCTCAGGTAGTCGAATGCTACCTCGACGACACGCTCACCCGCATGCAACCCCAACAGGTAATACACCACCACGACCGCTCCCAGACCGAAGGAAGCCTTCGGATAATGCCGTCCCCACCGATTAGCAAAAAACAACGGGCCCAAAGCAATCAACGCCAGAAGGAGCCCGAACGGGATAGCCATCCATGGATTCGGTTGCGTCATATCAGATAGTGAGGGCCTGGTATCCCCGGTGAGATCGGGGAGAGCAGGAATCATGCGTGTGCTTGAGGATTGCGTTGAGGGATGCCGACATCAAATCGTTTCCAGCAACACTGCAAATAAAGAGACTCAACGAGTGTCTTAAATTGCCGCGGATGCGCAAATCGGCACAGCACAAAAGCGGGCCTTGGACGAAAATGAATTTGGTGGGATGTTCAATAGTTTTCACTTTTCTCCGGAGCTTCCACGAGGCGCAGCGCCGGTTTGGTTATCTTAATTTCTTGAACGCGCACACCGGAATTTCAACCAGTGAAGAGAAAGTTTTGAATTGCATCCGTGGATGCGCTTCGCTTCCAGGTTCACGCGACTGTATCGGCCCGGCGTGAAGTTCGATCGATTTTGTCTTCGTCTGGCACCGCCGCTGCTATACCCGCGTGCTCCGGCTACCAGTCATTCATTATCGACTCGTGATGCTGCGCAAGGAGGCCGGTTCTCGGGTTGCCTTGTTCGCTCTCAGAAACTATCGCCGAGCCGCTCACAGTGAACACCCTAGCGGTTCACTCACGATCAGTGAAACCATAACATCAGAACTATGAAAAAAATTGAAGCTATCATTAAGCCATTCAAGTTGGAGGAAGTAAAAGATAGCCTCGGGGACATAGGAATCGAAGGCATGACGGTAAGCGAAGTCAAGGGATTCGGCCGGCAAAAAGGCCACACGGAAATCTATCGTGGCAGCGAATATACTGTTGATTTCCTCCCCAAGATTAAAATCGAGTTAGTCCTTTCCGACACCCGCGTCGATGCTGCCGTGGCGGCCATCGTCAAAGCTGCGAAGACTGGCAAGATTGGCGATGGCAAAGTGTTCGTCTCCCCGGT
>JBDTOW010000804.1:0-3020 GCA_039933075.1 Verrucomicrobiota bacterium
GCACGCGGCGCGGACGGCGCAGCGCACCGTCCCTACCTCCAATGGTTCACGGCCTCGATTCACGTCCGGATTTTGGAGGTGTCCCCTACCTATACAGCGCATTTTTGTCCTGACTTTGGTCACCATTGTCATCGGAATCCAACACTCGGCGACAGCCCAGACCGAGTACACCCGCGACGGCTCACCGACCGGGTTGGAAGAGGAAATACGATGGCGCGTCAACCGGGGCCGATTCGACACAGCTAGCGAGAACCAATTGCACGGCACCGATTATGCGGACGTACCGGCTTCGTCTGCCCCGCTTGCTCCCAACCAATTCCTCACGCTGGCGGCGCGCAATCAATCCGAGGACCTGGCGAAGCAGAACCTCTTTCAGCATGACACCGTCACCGACAGCGCCTACTACGACCCAGTTGCCCAGCCCGAACCGTGGGACCGCATGACCGCCGAAGGCTATGTCTGGAACAGCGCGGGCGAGAACATTGCCGCCGGCTACTCCGGGTCGGATGCGGTTTACCTTGGCTGGTGGAACAGCACCGGGCACCGGGTGAATATGAACAACAGCGGCCTGCGCGAGATCGGGAACGGCTACTTTTACCGGAGCGACTCCACCTATCATGCGTATTACACCATGGACCTGGGCAGTTCGGGCAGCACGCGCTTCTTCACCGACACCCTCTTTTACGATGCGAATGGCAACGGCACCTATGAACAGGGCGAAGCCGTGAGCGGTGTCTCGATCACCCTGCTCATCGGCGGAAAAACGCACAGCTCTTTCGACTTATCTGGCGCCGTCGGCAATTTTGCCATCCCTATCCAGGCCATTGCGGGCGGCGCTTCCGTCCAAGTGGTCATTTCCAACACCACCGTCTCCCAGGTCCAACTCAGCATTCCGAAGGATTACCAAACCTATACCTCGCTCATACTGATCCCCGGACAGTCCAGGGCCTTCGGGGCATTCACTCAGCCGGGCACTGTGCGCAACATCGGCTTGCGCGATGTCACCCCGGCTCCCCCCACCGGCAACTCACCCCGGGTGGTTCTGGCCAATTCGGGCGCGGACATGCTGATGAGCTGGCGCTCGGAGACCAACCTGGAATCCGTGATCCAGCGCTCAACCAATCTCCTCACCTGGAGCAGTGTAGCCACCAATGAAATAACCGGCAATGCCACCAACATGACCTGGCGCGACACGGACGCCTCCTTCCACAACGTGCAGGCTTTCTATCGGCTGCTGATCCGCTCACGCTGAGACTGGATCATCTGGTCAACGGTGGGGTCGCCCTTGGAGAGATAATTGTGCGCAAAGCGGAAGGTGATGTCATACACCACCTCAACTTTCTGGTAGGAGAGGAGCGTCTGGTAATCTCCGCGCGGCGGGATGATGGGATGGAAATCATGGGAAACACGGGACGGATATTTCCCGTCAGTCGCATTCTTCGCATTTATTCTCATCCTTGTTCAAGTAGCTAGAGCGCCAACCCGATTCGAGGCGCGCAAGCATGGTTCAACGGCCCCATTGGGAATGGCGTGCAAATAAATCTGTCCCTCGATCACGTGAGGCGTCATAATAAAACCCTCGAATTGATCACGCTGAAAACCATGTTCCAGATTCAGTTCAATCTGGCACCGAGCGGGTGCCGGGTGGTGGCGATGCTTCTGACTCTCTCTGCAACGCTACTCCCGACGATCACGCCCGCTGACGAGCCGAGCCTTTCGAACGAATCCCGCCAGTTTTGGGCCTTTCAACCCGTCAAACGTTCGAGCCCGCCGAGGGTGCAGGACCCGGCTTGGTCGCGGAATGCGGTTGATGAATTCATTCTGAACAAACTGGAGGGCCGGGGGCTTCATCCGGCTCCCGTTGCGACGAAGGAGGAACTCATTCGCCGGGTTTATTTTGACGTGATCGGTCTGCCGCCATCGCCAGAGGAGGTGCAAGCGTTCATTCAGGATAAGTCCACCGACGCCTATGAGCGCCTGGTCGATCGCGTCTTGAGCAGCCCGCATTACGGCGAACATTGGGGGCGACATTGGCTCGACGTTGTGCGCTTCGCGGAAACGGAAGGATTCGAGTATGACCGCCCGATTCCCGATGCGTGGCGCTACCGGGATTATGTCATTAGCTCGCTCAATCAGGACAAGCCTTTTGACCGATTCATCCTCGAACAGTTGGCCGGCGATGAGATCGACCCGGAAAACCCCGAGCTGCTCACGGCTTCGATTTTCCATCGCCTGGGCCCGGTCCGGCGCAACGCCGGAAATGCCGAAGTCGCCTCGAGTCGGAACGAAGTGCTTACCGAGCGGACCGATATCCTGGGCAGCGCCTTCCTGGGGTTGACCGTGGGTTGCGCGCGGTGCCACGACCATAAATTCGATCCGATCCCGCAACAGGATTATTATCGCCTCGAGGCCTATCTTAGCGCCACCCAGGAGCACGATGTTATCCTGGCTTCGGAAACCGAAAAGGCGGCGTGGGCGGCAAAGACCGAAGAGGTCAACACCAAACTCAAGCGGCTGAAGAAAGAAGCGAGCCAAGCAACCGGGGAGACCCGGGACGAGATCACAAAACAGATCGAAGACCTGGAAGATCAGGTGCCCCAGCAGCCTCCGACAATTCCGAGCACGCGCAACGAAGAGGCCAAGCGCACCGAGATCCACGTCTTGAAGAGAGGCGACTGGGAGAAGAAAGGTCAACAAGTCGGCCCGCGAGGTCTGAGTGTATTGGTTTCCAACGAGACGCCAGAACTTCTGCCAGACATCGTTCAGCCCCGAACGCGTTTGGCGAAATGGCTGATCGATCCGCAACATCCCCTCACCGCGCGAGTGCTGGTGAATCGCCTTTGGGAACATCACTTTGGCCAGGGCATCGTGAAAACACCAAATGATTTTGGACACAACGGCGATCGGCCCAGCCATCCCGAGTTGCTCGATTGGCTGGCTGTTGATTTCATCGAACACGGCTGGAGCACGAAGTGGCTCCATCGGACAATTATGTTGTCGGCGACATATCGGCAAACTTC
>JBDTOW010000805.1:0-3017 GCA_039933075.1 Verrucomicrobiota bacterium
ACGGGCCGATGGAGGTCATTCATAATTTCTATGCGCCGCGCCCGCCGCGCCGGACGCCAGAGGAGGTTCGCCATGAACTCGGGTTGCGCAAGGAGGTCCTGATCATCCATTCGTCGAACCTTCGTCCGCTGAAGCGAATTGATTTGTTACTCCAAACAGCGGCGCGCATCCGGCCTCGCGAGGCTTTTAAGCTTCTCATCCTGGCGGGGGGAAGCTTCGCGCCTTTCGTTCCGGAAGTGAAGCGGCTGGGGTTGGAGGACCAGGTTATCGTTCGCGAGAAAGTAAACGACATCGAAGACTACCTCCAAATCGCCGACCTGGGATTGTTCGTATCGGAAACAGAAAGCTTTTGCCTGGGCATCCTGGAAGCGATGTGCTTCGCGTGTCCCAGCGTAGCGACACGAGTCGGGGGGATTCCAGAAGTGATTGAGGACAACGTAACTGGAATCATGGAACCTGGAGACGCTGCTTCACTCGCCAAGGCACTTGAAAAACTGATCCGCGAGCCCATGCTGCGATCCACACAAGGCCGCGCAGCCAAACAGCGCGCTCATGAACGTTTTTCGGCTGAAGTTATTGTTCCGCGCTATGAAGCCCTGTATCTGAGGGTATGCAACCATCGGCGCGCTGGAAGGTGAACGGCGCTCCGGCAACTCTCCCGAGAGCGACAGGGAACTCGACTCCTAATTTGCGAGGCACGCCTGGATTTGGGAGGATTCAAAGACTCAAGTCAAACACATGACAAACCATGCTATGGTTTGACCCCTGCTACGTCAAGAAATGATAGATGTGTCAATACTTGGGATTGACCCCTTTTTGCGACCGACCCCTTTAAGCAATTTGATCTCCGCTTTAGTCCACAGCCGATACCGAGTCGAGCGAGCGGCCACCAGCGTCACGATCGCGACGCCTTATTGTTCCCGGCTCTGCGATGGGTCAATCGGTGGCAAGGTTCTCTTGAGGTAAGAGGTCCAGTCAAAGATGATTGGCGAAGAGTCGCAGGATCTAAAGTCTTTCCTCGATTTTGCCAATAGAATAGGTTAGTCGGCCTGCTGGGTTGAAGGAAGAAAAGAATCGGTGGTTAAGAGCGGCACGGTTCGGATGTGCCATTCTTATTTTTCCTGTGCCAGTTGCTTCGCCTGTTTCTGCTCGCGACCGACCAAGCAAATCAAGCAATCAAGCGTGTATTTGAGCGGGACATGAAAGACGAAATCGCCCACAACGTGATTCCCCGTCCAGCGCTAGTTTCCGATGACAAGTTCCGTCTCCTGGTCGAACATTCGTTAGTTGGCATCTACGTCATTCAGGACAATAGATTTGTCTATGTGAACTCAACGATGGCTGAGATTTTCGGTTTCTCACGCGAGGAACTGACCTCGGCCCCTTTGCTTGATTTTGTTTTCGAGGAAGACCGGTGGTTGGTGGGTGAAAATGTTCGCAAACGTATCCAAGGCCAGGTCGAGAGTATTCGTTACACGTTGCGGGCGGTCCGAAAAGATGGGAGCGTGATTTACATCGAAGCTCATGGCAGCCAAACTGAGTATGAAGGCAGATCCGCCGTTCTGGGGATGTTGCTCGATATCACCCGGCGCAAACACGACGAGGAGCGAATCAAGACTTCTGTAATGGAAGATCGCAATCTCAAAGCAGCGCTCGACGAGCATGCAATTGTGTCGGTCACCGATCAGCAGGGGATGATTACCTATGCGAACGACAAGTTCTGCTCCATCTCCAAATATTCACGCGAGGAACTGCTGGGCCAGGACCACCGCATCATCAATTCCGGCTATCATTCAAAGGAATTCATCCAGGCCCTTTGGAGGACGATTGTGCAGGGCCGCATTTGGAAAGGCGAAATTCGCAACCGCGCCAAGGACGGCACGTTCTACTGGGTTGCCACGACCATCATCCCGTTCCTCAACGCCGAGCGAAAACCGGAGCAATACGTCTCCATCCACGCCGACATCACGGAACGCAAACAGGCCGAGGCCGAGCTGGAAAAAGCGCATCAGCAAATGATCGAGTCCTCCCATCGGGCGGCTTCATTTTCTAGGAATTAAGAATCGCACTAAAAACGGAGCTCAGAATTGCCGTCCACCATTTGCACGAAAAGTCGCGGGGGCCGTCTAGCGGAAAGAAGTTAGCACCATTTTCCGAGCTAGTCAGGCCGCGGCAATAGACAAAGATGCGAAAGCTCGAATTCGGGCTTTTTCTGTTCGCTTGAGTGATTTCGTGAGCGTACTCCAGGGCGCCAGTCTGTCGAGAATGTTTGGATTAGAAACGGCTTGGCAATGAACAAATCGAGACGGATCTTTTTTTCTGATCCAGCGGCGCGCCTGGTCTAATGAAGACGCGGATCATCTTCTCCGTTGCTTCGCTCCGAGAACATTTTGCGTCACGACTCGCCCCCGGTTTGCATCGATGCGCTTCCTACCGAGAAAGTTCTCGGCTCTCGGTTTTTTGAGTTGGAATTGGTCCAAAACATTGGCTGGTAAAACACCATGTCGAACCATTCTTCCAACTGTGCGAAGATAAAAGCTTCGTTCGCACCGGGACAGACCTTGAGGCCACTGCTTCGAATTGAGAAACCGACAAAACGTCAAAATGTTGTGGACATCCCGATTTAGTTTTACGTTTCCCTCGGAAAGATCCCAGGTGATGCACTTATGGTAATCCTCAGCCGTTAGTTGGATTTGTGAAATCGGCAGACCCTCGATAGCTCGCGCGAAAGCAGAAAACCGATAACTGATCATCCTCGTCCTTGGAACAACCGATTTCTTTGCTGTCCTTTTTGATTGTTTTATCACAATACTCCTTGAACCGTCACACCGCCCTTTCGAGCTGAGATCACTTTGCGATGATTTTGCGCCACTTGCTTTTTACTTTGGGATGCAATGCGTTTTTTCCAATACCTCTCGATGGCGTGCTTTCCTTATCGCCTTTGTCTGAGGTTTCGATATCTCCTTCTCGCTCGCGTTGATTGCGGTATACCCCAGCGCCTATGTCGGAAGGGATTT
>JBDTOW010000806.1:0-3016 GCA_039933075.1 Verrucomicrobiota bacterium
GGGACACTGGCTCCCAAAACTCGCTCGATCCGTTTCTGACACCGGATGTCCAACTCGATTTTGAGGTCGTGCTGAGTTGTCTCATTGACCTTTTTTTCCGCGCGCAAGTTGTCGCGCATTATTTTACCGGCGGCTCTGGCCGCGCGACTGGCGCAGGTCAGGGCGTTGTGCGGCGCATTCAATTTCATGGCTGGTAATTATAATTGGTTTCGGACAGACCTCGAAGAGAGCGTCGCAGAAACTTCGGCTCCATCAGGGGATGACCTCACGGCGTTCGGCCAGGAGGCGATCCAGTTCGTCCCGTTTTTCATCGAGCAAATTCTCACGCGCTGCCTGGACGACCGCGCAGAGTTCCCGCGCTTCGATCAGTCTGGAGACGCTCACGTAATTGGCTCCAGCCTTATACAGCCGCGGGACGTCGGTTAACAAATCAGCCTGCATGAGAATCTTCGCGTGAGGATTGAGTTCCCTGACTTCCCGGAGGAGACGCAGATTGTTGGTTCCCTTGAGGACCGCGTCCGGGAGGGAACAGATGATAATTTCCGCGGCGTCGATTCCGGCGTGCATCAACGTTTCCCGGTGACTTATGTCGCCATAGATTGTCGGAATCCCCCGCTTGCGGAGCTCCTCGTTCACGTGCGGATTAAAATCAATCACGGCTAGCTGGCGATGAAGGTCGGGCGCGGTTCGCGCGATCTCTTCGAGCAGAGAGCTGGCCGTCCAGGAGAAGCCAAGGAGGAAAATCGTCGGTTTCGCCGCGATCCGCGTGACGAATGCTGAATCCCGATCCAGATCGGGCAGACCGAGCTTGTTGATCCGCGGGCTGAGCCAGCGCAAGATCGATTCGGATTTCACCATCGCGTAGGTTGAGGCAATTGCCAAAAACACAAAACCGTACGCGACGATACCCTTGGTTTCATCGCTGAGATGCCCAGCCTTGGAGCCCAGCGCGAGAATCACAATGGAAAATTCGCTGACCTGACTGAGGTTAATTGCGGGCAACAGGCTGGTTCGGTGTCCCTGACGCATCCAATGCAAAGGCAGAAAAACCGTCAGGATGCGGCTTAGAATTACGAACACCGCAAATATGAAGGAAAACTCCAGCAATCGTCCCGAAGGCGCGGGAATGCTCATTCCCAGAGAAACAAAGAACAAGGTAACGAAGAAGTCACGCAGACTGGTCACCTTTGCCGTGACATCCAGGGTGTAGGGGAAGGTGGAAATGGCGACGCCGGCGATCAATGCGCCCATCTCCCGGGACAGGCCCATTTTACCAGCCGCCGCCGCCACGGTAAAGCACCAGGCCAATGCGCCAACCAACACCAGTTCGGGCAGCCTGGCCACCGCCTTAAAGATGGACGGTAACACGTATTTGCTCACGGTAAATGCCGCTGCCACCAGCAGGATCGCGCGGAACAGCGACTGGAAAAGCAATCCAACCGCGGGATCCCTTAGATTGGATTGCAGCGACAGGAAAAGGACCGCGAACAAATCCTGGAGCACCAACACGCCAAGCGTGATTCTTCCGACAAGCGTGTCCAGTTCCCGTTTGTCGTAAAGGATCTTCACGCTGATAACAGTGCTGCTGAGCGCCGCCGCAATCGCCAGGTACAAGGCATCCAGTTGTCCGTTGGCGAGCTGAAAACCTTGCGACCAAAAGTAGAGGACGCCCAACAAGCAGCCACCCAGAATCTGCGTCGCGCTGGTAATGGTAATGATCCGGCCGGCGCTTAAGATCTTTTTCAAGTCGATCTCCAGACCGATCATGAAGAGCAGCAGAATCAAACCGAGGCCCGAAAGAGACTCGATCGAATCCCGCTCTTTGACCAAACCGATCCCCAAGGGCCCCGCCGTAAATCCGGCGATTAAATAAGCTAGAATCAACGGCTGCCTGGTCAGCTTCGCACACACGGCCAGGATCCACGCCGCCACGATGCAGACGGTCATGTCGTTGATGATATCGTGTTTCATCCAGCCGAAGCTTACGGAAACGATTTGAGGATTGGAAAGAAAACTTGATGTATTGGAGGATTCGTAGATAAAGGGATTGGTTCCCGCAGCATGAATCGGCAATCTATTTATTCCAATTCGTTTTCAACGATAACCCGAACAGGATGATTTTAGACGGGAACCTTCAACATCCAAGATCGAAACTCCAACGCTTAAGTCAGTGGAGTCAGTGGCGAGCGATTTGTTCCTCGTTGAATGTTGATGTTGAATGTTGCCGCCGTCGAAATAAGAAGAGATCCAGGGTTGATCCATTTCGAAGTCGCTTAGTTTGCGTCCAAGCCCTCGAGCGCGGTTTGAACGTGGCGCCGCTTGGCCTGCCAATCGGCCAGCCGTTTCTGGTGTTCTTCCAGCACTGCGGGCGGGACCTTTTGAGCGAACGCCGGATTGTTCAGCTTCTGTTGCACCTTCTCGATCTCCGCGTCGATCTTTTGGAGTTCCTTTAGCAAGCGCGCTTTTTCTGCCGCGAGGTCTATTAAACCTTCAAGTGGCAGGTAAAGCTCGCCCAGCGTCGAATGGACAGCGGGCGTTCCCTTGCGTGGCTGGTAGCTGGGATCGATGTCCAATGTTTCGGCATTCAACAGGACTTTGAGCACAGCCGTTTCGTACGGCGGCAAGGCATTGGCCGGTTTGAGAACAAATTTAACCTTCTTGCTCGAAGGAATGTTTCCCTCGCGCCGCAGATTGCGCCCTTGGCTGACGAGTTCATATTTGGCGTTGACGAACTGTTCATCACTTTCGTCGAGGCCATAATGTTGCTTGAAATCGTCGTCCAACGCTTTGGGCCAATGTGCGAACATGATCGTGCGACCGCCCTGATTGTCCGGCAGCTCGGAGTGATATCCCAAGCCGTGCCAAAGCTCTTCGGTGATGAATGGAAGGAAAGGATGAAACAACCGCAGCGTGTTGGACAAAACGAAATCGATCACCGCCAGCTTATTCGCGCGTACCTCGTCTCCCTCTCTTCCATCGGATGGAGGAGAGGGCCGGGGAGAGGAGGAGCGTTTTT
>JBDTOW010000807.1:0-3015 GCA_039933075.1 Verrucomicrobiota bacterium
ATAGCCTGAGTCGCCAAACCGCGCTGCCGGTCGAGCCGCAACCGTTGACTAGTTTTGGCGCGTGCGGCCAGGACGACGTTTAGGCGGTTGGGCACGGAACAAACCGGGTCCATGGCATCGCCGGCCGGAGTGCCAGTGCACGGCTGGAGCCAGCCCGCGAATGCGACTAAGAGGACAGCCAGGCATCGGCAGGCGACCCGATTACATAACGCAAGTTGGAGCTGTTCTGTAAGTCTTTCCATAAATCTTCTCGGTTGTCTCTTGTCCTTGTCATTAGATAAATCGCGAAAATGTGAGCGACACGTGCATAGCGACGCCGCCCGCCAAACTCTGGCGAGCACTACGTGGGCGATACATCGCTCTAATACGTCAGCTACCGCGCGTAATAGTCAAGTGGAATGCGACAGTCACGCGGGGGCATCCGGGGGCATCAAGCCGAAAAGTGTGAAAATCATCAATTAGTGGGCTCCTCCGTCGCCCGAGCGCGTCTTCACCGGGAAGCAGGTATTCGAAGTCTAAACCTCTCTCTGAGGTCGTTACAACGCTTACGTTCGCGCCAGCCGTTGCGACGTCAAACGCAGAAGCGTGAGTCGGAGCAAAGGGATATCGATGGGCTTGGTGAGGGTAAAATCCACAAGCGGGCCTTCGTGAGTCAATTGGTCGAGCACTGCGCCATAGCCCGTAAGCATAATCACGATTTGAGATGGATATTTCGCTTTGATAGCAAGCGCGAGTTCCTCGCCTGACATGCCGCCCATTATGTGGTCGGTGAAGACGATGTCGTAGTTCCGTTTGCCGAGCTTCTCCAGAGCTTGCTCTCCATTGCCGACTGCTTCAACCTGATGGCCCTCATTTTTCAGCAGCATCTCGATAGAATCTCGAACCATCGGCTCGTCATCCACGACGAGAATCCGTTGAGAAGGAATAGTCTGAGTCATCCTTCCATAAATATCGGAGCCGAACTTGAATGACTTGAGCAAGAAAAACGGGTTTTCCCCGAGCGACAAAATTTCCAGTCCAAATCTGGGGGAATACTCCATCCGCCAATCAACACCAGTGGTAAAAGCGAGCGCGATTGAAATCCATCCCCACTCACTCGTATCGCAGCGATTCGATGGGATCGAGATTGGCTGCCTTGTACGCCGGGTACGTTCCGAAGACGATTCCGACGATTGAACAGATCACGAGGCCGTAAATGATCCAGTCCACGGGGATCACTGGCGGCACTTCGAGAAAATAGGCGGCCACATTGCCACCGATAATTCCCAGGATGACTCCCATCGCGCCGCCCAATTCGCAAAGAACGACAGCTTCCAGGATAAATTGAGTCATCACGTTGCGTTTCTTGGCGCCAATGGCGCGGCGAATGCCAATCTCGCGCGTCCGCTCGGTAACGGAAACCAGCATGATATTCATAATGCCAATGCCCGCGGCGATCAGCGCGATCGAACTCACCACCGCCACGCCGGCGCGCACGGTCAGCGTTATGGCCTTGAATTGATCGATCAGCGAATCGTTGGAGAAAATTTCAAAGTCGTCCTCTTTGCCCGGCTCCACCTTGCGGATTGTGCGGAGGATTCCGCGCACTTGCTCGACCGTGTCATCATAGGTTTGCTGGTCACGCGCCTGTACTAGAATGGAGACGCTGCGCCAGTACCGGCCGAAACGATTGAGACCGGTTGTGAGCGGAATGATTGCGAAATTATCCTGGCCACCACCGAGCATCGTGCCCTTCGACTCGAGCACACCGACGACGGTGTAGTTGATCCCGCTGAATTTCACCCGGTCGCCGACGGCGGAGCCGAAGGGAAAGAGCGTTTTCATCAATCCACTACCCAACACGCAAACATCGCGGGTGCTGTCCACATCGGTTTCGAACAGAGCACGTCCTTCCTGAACCACCCAGTTCATCGCTGGAAAACTGCCGGGTGTCTCACCCAGCAGTTGGACCCCGGGCGGCGTCTTTCCGTAACGGGAAGTGGCTTCGCCAGCCCAAAAATAGGATTCGAAGCCCATATTGAGCGCAAGCGTTGCGCGTGCCTGAAGCTTTTGTCCCTGTTCGTACGTGATGCTCTTACGGCGCCAGAATTTTTCAAATCCTTCCGGGCCGCCAAAATAGATTCCCGGCCACTTGCGGACTTGAAAGGTATGACTGCCGAGGCGGCTCAACTCCCCTTCGATATTATTCTGCAGAACGCGCATCGCTGTCATTACCACGATGATCGAGAAGACTCCCACGAGGACGCCCAGCAAGGTGAGCGACGAACGCAACTTGTGCGCGGTGATCGCGCTCACGGCCATTAGAAAACTTTCCTTCAGTTCCGCGCGCAATATGCTCCGGAAAGCCGAGCGGGAGGTGGGCGATGGCGCATTCACAGTTGGGTCACGCTATTCATTCCTGAGAGCATCGACGGGATTCATCCGGGCCGCGCGCCAGGCCGGGAGGAATCCGGACAGGACACCCGTGAACAAGGAAACGAGCAAGGCGATGCCGGCGACCGTCAAAGACATGGTCGCGGGCAGCAATTTCGCGAGCAGCAACGTCAGGGGATAAGCGATGGCCAGCGCGACCAATCCGCTCAAGACGCAGATGCTGGCGGCCTCGATCAGAAACTGAATCAGAATCGTGCGCCGCTTGGCGCCGATTGCTTTGCGGATGCCGATCTCGCGTGTCCGCTCGGCCACCGACACAAACATGATGTTCATGATGCCGATGCCGCCGACGAAGAGGGAGAGGCCGGTGATGAACAATCCGACCGAGGCCATGATCGCCCGAACGCGGGCGAACGCCTGGAGGAACATCTCCTGTTGGTCGATGGTGAAATCATCGTCGGTGCCGGGTGGCACGCGGCGAACCTTTCTCAGGATTCCGCGCAACTCCTCCTTTGCTTCTTCCAACTGGGCCAGGCTCGTCACCTTCACCTGGATTTGGAAGTCCGGGTCTTCGCGGAAGCTGGCCATGAACTCCTTGACCGGGATGATCACCTGGTTGTCCGTGCTGAACTCGCCAAAAAA
>JBDTOW010000808.1:0-3004 GCA_039933075.1 Verrucomicrobiota bacterium
GCTGCGCCGTCCGCGCCGCGTCCAGCGGCGCAACCGTTCCGCCCGCTACTACGCGAGCGGGGACATCGCAGCGCGATGTCCCTACCAACATTCAGGTTCATCGAGCGTCCACGCCGATTTTGGCGCGAATTTGGAGCATGAGCCAGTTGGGCAGGCGAGACGCCTGCCCTACGTTAGCGGCAGCAGTGTATCCGCCTTGTCGAATTTCATTTCGTCGGGCTGACTTACCGGTTCCAAATCTGTTCTTCCTCGGATGAGTTCCGCATAAGGCTCCGACATCTCCAATTTCTCCAGTGACAGTGTATCTGCAATTCGCACCACTTTCGCCTCACTCGTGTCGCGCAACCCCAAAGAAGTCAGCGCCTGTGCGATGGCCTCGCGGTCCGTGTCAAAATGGATGGGAATCTTGGCGGAGTTTGGGGTTAGCGATGTCAGCGCATTGATGTAGGTGACCCGCTTGTCCATGGCCTGAACCAGACGCGTGGTCGTTACATCGGCCAGGCCGATCCCAATCGCGTTGCCGTGGGTTTCCGGCGTCAGCTCACGAACCAAAAGTCGGCGAACCGCTGGCCCGTTTGGGGCTTTGCCGCCCACGAGGGAAGAATGGCCGTGAACCCAGCGCCCAGTTATGTTAGGATCCATCCCTGCTCCGCTGATGTTCTTCCCGATGCGATCCACAATCAACAAATCGATGTCATCGACCGGCAAACGCGGCATGAGAACTTTAGCCTCGGCAAAGAGCTTTTGCTCCCCGTCTTCGAATTCATCGGCGGTCAGGACCGCGAGCTTGGCAGTCTGATGCAATTGATTTTCGATGATCGCGACGCCACCTAGAATCGGCGCCGACCGAAGCGTGACACGGGCGATGGTCCGTATAATATGCTCATAGTCAAACCGGCTGGCCGACACATGGAAGTTTGCTGCTCCGATCCGCTTCCCGAGGCCCACAACCATCATTTTGAGGATGCCACTCCCCAATACACCGCCAAAATCGGTGTGCGGTTTAATCCGGTTAACGATGATCACGCCCTCGGCTTGTCGAGCCGCCACGCTGAAATAAGCGTCGACTCCATCTTCCGTCACCCCGAGCCGCTCGACCTCCATCGCCGCTTCAATCGGCACTTTCAAGCGCTCCTCCGTGATGCCGTATTCGGCCAGAATCTCCTTTTGGCCTTCCGGTGTCGCGCCGCCGTGGCTGCCCATCGCGGGGACAATGAAAGGTTGCGCGCGGGCCGTCTTCAGAATCTCGACAACCGAGCTGACGATGGCTTCAAGATTTGTAATTCCGCGGCTGCCCACGGCAACGGCGATGCGCGCGCCGGGTTTGAGCTTGCTGCACACTCGGACGAATTGCGCTCGCAGCGTGGCGGCAATATCGACAGCCGGCGACGCCGGAAACTTCTGTCGCACCGCCATGATTCGGGGAAAATGGTCTGTTAACATTTTGAAATCGTCAATCGGATCTTCAGGCCCTAAGAAATTGTCTTCTGTTTCTTCGCAACACCGATCAGGCATTCCATGCCCTCGCGGGCAGCGTCGACCAACAAGGATCCGCCTGCCTCCTCCACCAACTGCTGCGCGTGCAGCACCATCTGGGAAATTTTCGCGTCCTCGTGATTCGGGTCGTGATGGAACAGAAAAAGTTTCTTCGCCTTGGCCTGCAGCGCGAGAGCAACCGCGTCATCGGTACAGCCGTGGCCCCAGCCGACGTGAGCTTTATATTCCTCCACGTCATATTGGGCATCGATGACCAGGAGATCGACGTCCCGGATAAAGGCGATCAGTTCGTCGTCCCGTTTGCGGGCGAAATCCAACGATTCCGAGCGATCGGCCGAGCCGGACTCCGCCGCGGATCTCAGTCTCAGGAATGGTTCGTTATCCGGCAGATAGGCGATGGAACCGTTGCTGGTGTTCAGACGGTACCCGACACAGATACCTGGATGATTCACGAAGACGGCCTGCACCACGATCTTGCCGATGGTGAATTGGAGATCCCGCAACTCTTCGATGATGATGTGGCCGGGCATTTGACCTAAACCAATGGGGAAAAAAGGGCTTTCCATCTGACTTGACAGAGTACCTTTTAATCCCTCGCGCGAACCTTCAAAACCCATAATCCGCAACTGATTCTTGGAATCGTAAGCCGGCAGAAAAAACGGGAAACCCTGGATATGATCCCAATGAGTGTGAGAAATCAACAAGGTCAATTTCATCGGACGATCCTTGAATTCCTTCGTCAACGCCAATCCGAGCGAGCGGATCCCCGTGCCGGCATCCAGGATAATGATCTCGCCGTCAGCGCGGACTTCGAGACAGGAAGTGTTGCCGCCGTAGAACACGGTCGCCGTGCCGGGAGTGGGAATCGAACCTCGCACTCCCCAGAATCTAACCTTAGCCGACTCGTCAGACACTTCGTTCAGAGGCCGGTCGGGTGCGGCCTCAGCGAGAGCTGCTTCGGGAACCAGCTCCGTTATGATTCGCGATAGATTGTGCAAATTGATCGGCTTTACCACGTACTCGTTGGCGCCGGCTTCGAGCGCGTTCATCCGGTCGGCGGCATATCCCCGGCCGGTGGTCAACACGATCCGGGTATGCGCTAATTCGATTTGTTCTCGAATAGTCCGACAGACTTGGAAGCCGTTGCAGCGCGGCATCAGTAAATCACAAATGATCAACTCCGGGCGATGCTGGCGCGCCATGACCAAACCGATTTCACCATCTTCAGCCTCGAGCACCTGCCAACCAAGTGATTTCAAAAAGTGAGAAAGAAACGCGCGTGCAGGGGCTTCATCCTCGATCAGCAAGGCGGTTCTCATTGAATGGACCCATGATTTTTGATTTTCTGAAAAATAACAAGCTTTCGATAAGAGCCGAGAGTGGATTCCAGAAAGGGGCGGGGACGGCCTCGTCCCTGTATGGCCTCAGTAAACCACTGCTTTGCGGGGACGAGGCCGTCCCCGCCCCGTGACGCTGGCTTTCTTGAATCCATCGATAAGAACTGCCA